>SIBZ01000018.1 GCA_009694955.1 Candidatus Tayloriibacteriota bacterium
CCGACATCGGTCATAATGATGGGAAGTTTATGCGCCGCCGCCTCGAGTACGGCGAGTCCCCACCCTTCCGAATCGGAGGTAAGCAGAAATGCGTCCGCCTCTTCATAATACTTGCTTACATCTCTTTGTTCCCCCTCAAAAAGTATCTTCTCTTCCAGCTTTAAACTTTCACCTTGAGACTTTAAACTTTCTCGTTCCGGTCCATCGCCAACGATAACTAAACGAATATGCGGTACCTGCTTTGAAAGTACTGACATCGCTTGCATCTGCAAGCCGATATTTTTTACGGAAACGAGCCGTCCCACAGTAAGAAATGTAAACGGATACGGAACGGTTTTTCGTTTCATTTGCCGTTGCGGTATGTCTATGTGCGTGTAGACCGGAAGCACATACAAGCTGTTAGCTTTTAGTTTATAGGTGTTAGTAAGACACTCCTTCAGACGATTACTTACAACACGAACCTTATCAGCCTTTTGGAGTAGATATTCCGCCGTACGCTTGCGTAGACCGAAAAACTTCTCCAGACCGTGTACCTGTATCTCGACAGGAACAGAAAACTTCTCGCCGAGCCGTATACCGAGCCAGCCAAGAAAGTACGTGTCCTGTACGGTAATGAGGTCGAACCTCCTCCCCTCTTTAGAGGGGAGGACTGAGGTGGGGTGTGTTAAGGATGAAAGATTAACGATTAAGGATCTTGCTTTTCTCCACATCTTCCACAATTGAATTATCTTCGGTCCGCCAAAGCCATACACGGTGAGATGGGGCGACAGCGTCTCTACAGAACTTCGTTTCGCGGGAACAAACACCGTAATGTTCCCCGCCTTTTCCGCAAGGGCAAGAAGTCTCCGTTGTACAGCGGAGTCTTTTTCCAAAATACATTTATCCAGACTAAGATTTACTATCTGCATATAGTTGTAAGATTTCATCTGCAATCTCTTCGTAGCTATGCGTAAACGCGAACGCTTCTATCTTCCGGCATTGTTCCTTGTAATTTTCTTCGTCCGCAAGCCATCGTATCTTTTCCGCGATATCTTCCACACTTTCCGGATTTACCCATACCCCGATATCCTTCAACTTTTCATATAGCCCCGTTTCTCGGGTCAAAATAAACGGCTTCCCGTATTGTATGGCCTCAAGGATGGTATTAGGCGAAATATCTCCGAGAGAGGCGACAATAACCGCATAACTGGATTGTATATCCTGGAGGAATTTTGCACGGTCACTGGTTTGTAGTTGAAACACAATTGATGCGTCCTTCTCTTGCACGCGTTTAAATGCTTCTTCAACTCGCGGAAGATTTTTCCAACGCAGTTCTCTCGCTCCTCCGACAAACACTTTCTTTGACATTCTCATATTCTGCAGAATGTCAGAATGTTTTTGGGGACCATAAAAGTTTTCTACGAGTGGACACTCGTGTCTGTTTAGTCCGTAGGGTTTCTCAAAAATATCTCTTTGCCACGCCGTACTGAAAATTATGGCATCCGCATGACGGAACAAAGATTTGAGTAAGGCGAAAACTATCCGCTCTTTCCCGTTAAACTTGTTTACACTTGTCGCATAGAAATCTTTCAGAAGCACTAACTCTCCCGTCCGCTCCACATACGACTCCCAGAGAAAATCACCGCCGGTGCGGATAATCAGTTTTTTACGGAAGAGTTTGCACGCGAGAAGCGCGGGAAGCGCCGCGCTGAAGGTGTCCGGAGAAAAAACGAAATCCACGCCTGGAAGCGAAAAGAGTACCCGAAGGAAATAGTAGAAATGCCGGATACCAGTCGGTAGTTTCCTTTCAAACCTAAAGCTAAGCACCTTCACCGTGTGCCCCTCTTTTTTCCACACCTCCTCCACCCCCCGCGCGTACTGCGCCGGTCCGCCGAGGTCGGGTGGATAAATGCCTGTTGCGATGAGTACTTTCATTTGGTTTCCTCCTCCCTTCTTTAGAGGGGAGGTTGGGTAGGGTGATTCGTATATTCATACGATTCGTAATTCGTATTGTCCTATTATATAGGTTCTAAGGAACCTATATAAGCTCCTCAGCTCGGAAATGAAAGCGCAAGGCCGTTTTCATTTCTCTCGCCCTACGTCGCCTATAACAAATAAAAAGAGCTATCCGTTAGGGTAGCCATCCGTGTATCGGCCGAATGTATCTCTCTATGACAAACAGAAAGCCACGATTTCACATCGTGGCCTTGCGATTTCCCTTTTCGGAAAACCCATGAGACTAACCCGCATACAGTTCAACACTCCCGCTGAACGCGAACCCGAGGCCGTCGCGCGGAACATTTGGGCGCCAGTCATAGATGTACGCGCCTTCCGCGGCCGCACGTCCAACGTCCACGAAGTCCCCGTTCAAGGAAGAAAGCACGTTCGTCTGCGCGCACTCAAAGCTGAACAGCCGTTCGCGATTGACCCTTTGTGAAAGGAAGCAGTGGCAAAGAATTTCAATCGGAGAGGGCAAGAATAGCTGTGTGGCCTTGAGCGCGACAAACTGCCGTGCTCCTTCTTCCCAATCGTCCCCCGTGCAGAGCGTTTCGAGTGCTTTCGCCTTGTCGCGAAGCTCTTCAATGGCTTCTCTTCCGGCAGGCGAAAAATTGTCACCGAATAAAGTTTGCACGAATTTGGCAAGTGTCTGCAGCCCCCACACACAGCGCCGGTAGTTCGTGTCGGGAATATTGGCCCTGGTCTTGAAATAATACCCGGGCCGAGGCGTTTGCGTGGTATAGAACGCTTCGCTCTCGTACCACAAACCTGGGAAAAGCATCTTCCCGCCAAGACCGTCGGTATTTTCCCGCCGTGCGTTGAGTTCCCTCATCGTAAGGGGTTCTCCATCGGCGAACGCGTTCGTCTGATAGACGAGTTGGCAATCGTTTGCGACCATCCGCTGATGAAACGCATCGGGAATGGAAGCCACCGGTTCGACGGGCTCAAGAATCCGCCCGCCGAGAATGTGTCCGACGTCCGCGTGAGTAATGAAGTCGGTCCCGCGGGTGTAGAGGTTACGGAGACAAGGGTACGGGCATACGGATTTTGATGTAATTGTCATTGTGCAATCCTTTCGCGCTGAATGTGAGTCTTCAGTCAAAAATCGCCTTGGTATCTACCAAGATAAGGGCTCTTTTGGCTACTCAAAAGGTAGCGCACTACATACTACCCGTCAATGCATTTTTCATCTTTTCCGCTATCCCCTGCCATTCGTATCTTTCCCGAACCATTTTCCCGGCATTGTCAATGATGCGGGTTCGGAGTACGCCATCCGACAAGAGAAGTTGGATTTTCTCGGCTATGCTTTTTGGATTCTGAACTTCGCAAAAGAGGCCGGTTTCACCGTCCGTAAGAAAGTCTAAAATACCGCCGACAGATGTGGCAATGACCGGAAGCCCCGCCGCCATGGCCTCCAAAAATGAAATACCGAGCCCCTCGGAAAGCGACGGACGGCAGAAGATGTCAGCGATATGAAGATACTGCGGAAGTTCTTGATTGGAAATGAATCCCAGAAACTGGACTCTTTTCTCTAACTTTGCACTTTGCACTTTAGACTTTAGACTTTCTTCTAGGGAGCCTGTCCCGAGAATGACCAGCTTCACATTCTCCGGCAGATACTGCATCGCCTCTATCAAATCCCCTACCCCGTTTTTCGCCACCAGTCGTGATGTGGTGATAACAATTTTATCCTCTTTTTGTATTCCAATCTTCTTTCTTATTTCTTCTTTTTCGATATTCCCCGCCTGCGCCGAGGCTTCGGCAGGCAGGGACATTCCATATTCGAACTTCTGTATATCTACACCGTTCGGAACTACCTCAACCGAACAGGTTGCTCTCATTCTCTTTGCCCAATCGGCCAGATAATTTGAAATTGCGGTAATATGGTCAGCCCGAGTAAAAATCATTTTGAAAAGCGGCCAAATAAAAAATACACGTCGGTAGATATGCGCGAAGGAATCGCCTTCTTGCAAGGTTAGTACAAAAGGAATCTTGGGAAACCGACGTTTAAAGAATAATCCGGCAAATCCGCCATACGACGCCATGATTGACCAGATTCGATCATATGGCTTTTCTTGATGCAAGGCTATCGCTCGAGAAGACGCTCGAAATGGAAAAAGTACTTTAGAGCATGAAAGCCGGATGACTCGCACATTCCCCATTTGTTCTTCTGCTTTTTGTTTTCCGTCTAGATTGAGTGTGATTAAATCAAAAGAAAATTCGCCCGGTGATAACCGATCTGTAATTTCCTTTATAGCAAGCTCGGCTCCTCCAACAAACGGAAGGTAGGCTGTTGAGAAAATAAGAATGCGCATGATAGTTAGTAGCTAGTAGTAAGTAGTTAGTAGAAAAAAGAAAAGCAGACGACTTGAATGTTTATTCTACTAACTACTCGCTACTTACTGATCCTCAACAATATCGAACATTTCCGCTTCTTTCCTGAGTGCGTCCGCACTGCTTTCTTGCTTCGGTCGGAGCATTGTCATATACGCTCCGACAGAAACAATAGACAGAAGCACCACTCCGCCCAGCCACGGCATCATACCATTTTCTTCCGCGGCGCCCACAGCGCCAATGAGCTCGGGACTGGGAGCGACCGCGGGTAGAGGAACCGGAGAGGAAGGTGTCTTCTTTTTCACCTCAGCCGGAACAGGTCCAGGAACAGGAGCAGATTTCGGAAGCGGAGCTTCCTGTATCTCGGAAATGGCCGAGATTTTCGGTTCCTCCGCCTTCAATGACACAGGTGCCGGAACCGCGGTCTTTCCCGCGTAGGCAACCACCAGAGTTCCGTTCGGATAAAGGAGGGCTGTGCTTAAGGAATCTGCTGGCAAGCCGGTAATCGCGGTGGGAAAAGGAACCGCTTTTTTCGCACCGATAAGCGTTCCGCGCGGAATTCTGAACGAACCGGAGCCGGCGAGCAATAACCAATCGGAGAGGTCAACTTCGGATTGCCCATTATTTTTTACTTCGATGTACCCGTCGCCGCCTTCCTTGATGCCGGTAATGACAAGTTCGGGAGCGGCAATAGTTATTTCTTTTTTATCCAAAGCGCTCCACTCGCCGGAAGAGGCATCGACTAGAACCGTATAGGTGGCGGGATAGTGATAGGTGTGCTGGACTTTTTTCCCTTCGGCCACTCCGCCGTCGCCAAAACTCCAGATATATCTCGCGTTCGGTAACGGCTCTTTTTTTATGCCGACCGCGGCGGCGTCAAAAACTACCGGAGCCCCCGCTACCGCTTTTTGCGGGACAAGCGCACTCACGAACATTTGTGGCTTATATACCCACGTGCTCCCGCCAGAATTCGCAGGAGGTGGCGGAGCAGGAGACGATGTCTCTTCCTCCACGGTGGTACTCGTGGTAGCGCTTGGAACATCAGGAATTTGCGGCGGGGCGGGAGGCGGATTTGCGGTCTCCGTTCCCGGAGTCGGGACACCCGGCTGCCACGCGTTATTCGCAAAATGAAGACTGTTCCCGTCTCCCGCTCCACCCGCTCCCGAGGTATAGGTCGTCTGAGAGACACTCACGTTATCGAGTTTCAACTCGAACGTTTCTCCGGTGTTTAAGAGAGAGAAACTACTCTTAAAGAGCGTTCCGCTATAGGACGGATTATCCGTAAGAAATTTAGTTGGGTCATCGGCGATAATTGCGAAGCCACTTGCGGAGGTAGTGGCGTTTCCTTGAAAAAGAGTGAGGCCGTGATTTGTATTTGCTTCAAACAGCTTCCATTTCAGAAAAGAAATTTCGGTACTTCCGGTATTCTGTACTTCAACCCATTCCCGTCCCGTGTCGGTGCCGGGAAGGTCGTACATAATTTCCGTGATTGCCACGCTTGCAAAGACAAGTCCCGGAACAGCGAAACAGACTCCCACTGCCAGAGAAAAGCGTGGATACAAGTGCCTTGCCATACAGAATGTCGGCTAAGAAGTTACTTAGACGGAGTCCCACCCGACTGCGGAGTTTCTCCTGTGTCTCTCGGTTTCGGTGCCGGCTGGTCTACCGAAAGGAGTTTGCGGAGCAAATCTTCGGGAACCTCGCGCGCAGAAGAGCTTGAATCAGACCGAGGGACTCCCGAGAGAGCTTCCCGAGGAGGCCCCGAATGCGTCGGTTCCGCTTTTGGAACCGGTGAAGCGGGCAACGTACCTCCTGTTTGTTGCAATACGTCCGAAAGCGCTTTCCGGAGTTCCGAAAGATGCGCTCCGCCCGACTGGACTTTTTTCACATCCGGCCGGAGATTCGAAAGCGAGAGTGGCGTAGGCGTCGAAGCTATGGGTGCGTGTTGTGGCTCCCGCGGATGAACCGGTACCGTTTCGTGATGCAAAGGGGGTCGTCGTTCGGTGTGCGATATCGGAGGCGGAGCATCCTTGCGTTCGTGACGGCTAAACTCCTGCCGAGGTTCGCTCGGACGAACGTCGGTGCGAGGAAACACCCGCTCGGACGAACTTGCTCTGCTAGTATCACCTTGTCCGTGTGTATCCCTTGGAGCGCTCGCTCGCGGTACTCCTTCGCGGGGCGCGTCCGTGCGCTCTTTCGGCGCGGGAACTATCGGCATATGCCACTCTCGTATCTCTTCCTCAACCACCTCGCGAGGACGGGCGAATATCGCGCGCGAATTGGCGATGACCTGCTCGCGGTAGGACACGGGACCTTTTTCAATCGGCGGAATGGTAACCGCAGAGAACGGAGCGGACGTCACGCCGTCAATCATCAGTTTGATATAGATTTGGTAAATGCCGAGGTTCACCAAATCTTCCGCGAGAAGCGCGGGAGCGAATTCTTTTTCCAAAAACTCGGCATCGAACGCACCGACGCGGAAGACCGCCATCGTACCCACGTTACCGAAGACCGCCGCACTGACCTCTTCCTCCATCTGCTCGATGTACTGATGCGCGAGGGTGAGATTGAGTTTATACTTGCGCGCCTCCGAAAGAATATCCGCGAAGCTTTTGTTGGCGAACGATTGGAACTCGTCCACGTAGAGATAGAAGTTGGGAAGTTTCTGAAGCTGTGTTTCGTTCACATCCGCGCGCGACATCGCCGCGAGATAAATCTTGGTGATAAACATACTGCCGAGGAGGTTCGCGTTCCCTTCACCCACCTTCCCTTTCGAAAGGTTGACGATGATAATCTTCTTCTCGTCCATCAGCTTGCGGAGGTCAAAAGTTGATTTGGATTGTCCGACGAGATTGCGGATGAGCGGGTTTGCCGTGAACTGACCGACTTTGTTCTGGATGGCCGGAGTCGCCTCTTGCGTGTATCTATCGGTGTACTTGGCGAACTCGTCCACCCAAAACGACCGGCAGGAAGGGTCGGTGATATTGTTCACGATGAGTTTCCGGTACTCCTTATCCACGAGCATGCGGTTCACGCCGAGGAGTGTGGAGCCAGGAAACTCAAGAAGCGCAAGGAGTGTGTTTTGCAAAATGTAGGCCATACGCGCGCTCCACGCGTCCACCCAGATTTTCTCGAAGGTAGCCATGAGACCATTCACCACAAGGTGCCGTTTGTCGGGACCCACATCCTCCATAATGTTGAAGGAGACGGGATAGTCCATATCGAACGGCGCGAGGTAGAGTACGTCCTTGATGCGGTTTTCGGGAACATAGTCGAGAAGAAGGTCGGCAGTCTTGCCGTGCGGGTCGATGAAGCACACGCCGTGGCCATTCTGAATGTCCTGAATGGCCATATTTTCGAGAAGCGTGGACTTGCCCATCCCAGTCTTCCCTATCACGTACATATGCCGTGAGCGATCCTTCTCTTTGATACCGAATGGGGTACGCTTCCCGCGCGAATCGGTCTGGCCGAAATAGGTGATGGGTTCGGGCTTCTGGTGAGGATGATGCAACATAGGGATAAGTATACAACAAGTGGGATATGAGTGAACTACAAAAAAGGTGCGCCGTTGGGGAACGGTCGCACCTTGTGTTGTCTGCAAAACTGATTTACTTCCCGTTCATCATCAGTGCGGGCGAAATCGCCGCCGCGAACTGGCTCGGTTCCAGATAGTGAAAGGATGGAGACCTCATTTCAGGGGGAACCGAAGCTTTTTTGCCCGAAAAGGTCATTGACACCCCTCGCAAACCTCGGTTGGTTTCGTTCACGTCTTTGTCTTCTTTACCACCGTTGCTATTTGCCGACTTTGTTGCTCCCATACTATACTTTCTCCGATGTTGCGGGGTCTCTGTAATTGTGAGACCTCGCGAGAACTTAGCATCCCCAGATTCCCTCCGCTTCCAAGATTACCGGCAAACCATTGCCGGTGTGCGAAAAAGAATCCAGACCATAGATGCTACTGGATACGCATTATACTACGATGTATTATTCTTGTCCAGTACCTGTGGATAACCATAAAAGGGTGCCCTTTTCTTTCATTTCCTTACTCTCCACTAGAAGTCGTTGTTCCCGTCTTTTCGGGAAGGAGTGCTCCTTTTGTATATCTGTTTGAGGGCGCCCAGAGCATCCAGGAAGTAAGTCCTGCATCATAGGTTGCTTGAATCTGCGCTTTCACTTCCGCGATATCGTAGTTCCCGCCGTAATCAAAATCCTGAAGCCACGGGCGCAGTTTCAGAGGACGCCACGCAATTTTTGGATAGAGGGGCGGAGTAGTTGAGGCAATCGGTTCCACCCCCAGAAGCGCGACGACGGTTGTTGTCGCAAGGAGGCGCGTCACCGCGCTGTCCATTGAGAACTTTACAACACCATATTGATGCTCGTTCGGGTTCGCCCACCCGTTAAACTTCGGCGGATAGTGGGAGGGGTACACCATCGGCGCGATGAAGTCGAAATGCGGAGTCGCCTTCTCGAGTACCTGCCCGATATTGAGGTCGTCGAAGTTGGTCGTCGTCATTCCAAACAGGTCGGCCGACATCACAATCCCGAGGGGCCTAAGCTGTGCGGAAAGATAGGTGAAGAATTCTTCGAGCACGTCTGACTTGTTTCTGTTCCCACTCCAGGTAAACGCAATGTCCGACATCGGTCCGTCCGAAGGAAACCTGATATAGTCAAAGTTCAGCTCGTCGAAGCCAACCGCATACGATTCTTTGGAAATCGCGACAATATGGTCCCACACTTCCTTGGCACCGGGGTCGGTAAAACTGATGCCCTTGTAATCTTTCCACGTACTTCCGTCGCTCGCTTTCTTCACCGCGAGGTCGGGCCGGCGCTTAGCGAAAAACGGGTCCTGAAACACCGTGATGCGCCCAATCACATAAATACCTTTGTCGTGGAGCGTTTCTATGAACGCTTTCATATCGGGTGCCCGGCACCTGTCCGAGACGAATTCTTTGAGCGTTTCGTCTTTCGGATAGAACGAGAGCGTCCCGCTGAAGTCTTTGATATCAATAATGATGCTGTTGAGCTCCGTCTCTTCGACAAGCTTCACGAGGTCGTTCCGGAAAGAGGGCGTCCCCGCGACACAACTCGTCATATAGATAACTTTCTGCGGAGTGGGAGTCGGGAGATGGACCACCTGTGGCGTTTCCGGAACCTGTGCTGTCGCTACCGTCCCCACGGACGCGGGCAGGGACGCTTGGTAGCTTGTCCGAAACGCGAGAGGCAAGCCGAAATACAGTACGGCCCCCACGAGTACCGTGAGTGTCGCGATGAACGGCTTCTTCCTGAAACAGCCTATATAGTCTCTGCTTTTTCGTCTCTGAAATTCAGACATGATACCGTGAATCACCTAGACCTCTTCGCTCGGCTTTTCTTCCGAAATGACAGCAACCTCTATAATTTCCGATTCCACTTCGTGAGCAAGCCGGGTTCGGCGATAACCGATAAACGAGTTAGCCACAATAAAGAATGCAGTAAGCATGAGAAGTCCGTCCTTCCAATTTCCAGGAATGCCGAGGAATGGCAGGAGGAAAAGCCACACCCCAAGCCACATGTATAGAATATATCCACGCATGCTCGACATTATAGTATAGCCCGCCAAAACATGCTAAACTCCCGTCAAGGAAGGAGGCGTTATGCCTTACATAATGATCAGCGCTCTTAGACATCCTGGACACTTGTCGGATAATCTCCGGAAGTATGTCAGGAGGGGAACTCCAGATTACCTACTCAAAAAGGGAGAATTCTGGGGAAAGGGACAGATTGAAATCAGTCCGAGTCCAAACGAAACGTGGTGCGGACAAATTAGGAGTTGCTCAACGCGACTCACCGAACAAGGATTAGAAGTGGCCTTAGATTTGTTTTGGTACGCAAAGAAAGTAACTACTTGGAAGACAACCAACTTCCTCATGATTCCTTGGACAACGGTGACATGGTCGGAGTGGGTGGAGCTTCGCAGTCCGTACAAGACAACGTTTGTCATCTCAAAATTCTCCCAAAACAAAGATCGGAGACGGAGAGGTGTGCGGTATCTCAAGCGATTGTTCTTTGTGACAACAACGAAGGAAAAAGGATTTTTTACCCGAAGAAACGACCCCCGTAATCTGAATTGGAAAAAAGGTAGATTATTTGATCCAGTTCTGAAAAAATATTTCTCGTGTAAACCTATCGCTTCATAACCCAACATCGGTGATGTTGGGTTACATTTATAAATACAACATCATGACCGAATTAACCACCAGAAAATGTATCGCCTGTGAAGGCGGGATGCCCCACCTTATGGCAAACGAAATTGAGGAACTGCACAAACAGGTTCCACAGTGGGAGATAGAGGACTGGCATGAACTCAAGCGCCGGCTTAAGTTCAAAAATTTCGCGGAAGCGCTCGCTTTTGTTGCCAAAGTTGGTACGCTCGCCGAAAGCGAAAACCACCACCCTACAATTAAATTCGGCTGGGGCTTTGCGGAAATAACGACTTTCACTCACGCGGTAGATGGCCTCTCAGAAAACGATTTCATCCTCGCGGCGAAAATTAATAGATTTTTGGAAAAATAATGAAAAAAATAAGATTCTTGTATTTATTTCTTTTCTTTGCAATAACACTTGGGGTATTTGCTTTTTTAGAGCCAAACTTATCTTGTAATTCAGATGGAAATAATTGGGGATGTGCTTTTCAATTCTTTGGTTTGCTCGCTATTTGGTTGGTGGTATTTCTGGCATTCGGTATGTATAAAGCATACCGATATTTTGTTAACTCAAAGTAGACCAAGTAAGACCTGACTCGTAATATCTAATTGATAATTACTACAAACTCCCCTCTTACTTTTTCTTCATTGACTTTGAAAAACTCCAAAAGCTCGGCAGGAGGGATTTCCTCCTCCCCTCTTTAGAGGGGAGGTTGGGTGGGGTGTTTTTAGAAGAGAAGCAATTGCCTATAGACTTTTCCTATTTCCGCAACGGCAGTTCGGTAGCCGTCTTGGATACAGCCTGTATGAGTGACTCGGAACGGAAAAACTTCGGGAGTTCTTTTCGCCAATTCGGTTTCCGTGTATCAATATCCGGCTCCACTCCATTCTGCTCAATCGGCTGATTGTCGTCGCGGAGCGTCAGGCGGTGCACAAGGAAGAGAGAAAACTTCTCATTCGGGTCAATGACTGTTTCCATTGGAAATGTATTCTCCACGCTCCCCCACCCGCGCGTCGGCTCTCCCACGACAACGCCGAGGTGCAGGCGCTTAAACGTGGCGACGGTAAGTTCGGCGGTAGACTGTGTCATCTTGTCGGTGAGAAACGCGATTTCTTTGTACCGCGCGAGCACATCCCATTTGAGATTGATTGTCCGCTGTGCTTCATAGTCGCCTTGATGAAAAAAATCAAACGCAAACTGATGTTCTCCGATAAACAATCCTAGGAAGTATTGGAGGAAATCAAGCGCCCCTCCGACATTCCCGCGGACATCGATAATGAGGCTATCAAGCTTCGCTGTCGTACTTGCTGATTCAACGGCGCGTCCGAATTCCTGAAGTGTAGTCGGTGAAATCTTCCCGATAGAGAGATACAGTGTCTCTCCCATCCGCCTGCCCCACACGGTCGGTTCTATTTTTGCTTCATCATAGAGCACTTTTGAATCGGGATTCGTCAGGACATTTTTTGCATACACTACCTTCTCCAGTTCCTGTTTTGCTTCGGTCGATGTTGCATTTTTTAGCTCCGCTTCCTTTTCTTTGTACGCTTTCGCGATTTCTTCCGCGTCCGCGCCTTTTGCTAGCCCGAGATTTTGATATAAATCAGTTTCGGGATTAATGTTGCTGACCGTCTCGCGTAACTCTTTCGTTTGTTTTTCCGAATAGAGCGCGTTACGGCCAATCGGCTGGAGATTGTAGAGCAGGACCTTAAGTGTATCTTGGGCCAGCTTTTTCTTCGTCTCGGAGGAGGGCGCAACTGCAAAAGAGCTGGAAAGCATCCGTGCGACACCGGCTCTATCCGCACTAGGAGCTAGCGGCGTCGTACTCGCCTGCGTCGCTTTCTGGAGCGAGAGCGCGAACAAATGAGCGAGGTCTCCCTCATTCGCTTTCATCCAAAAGTTCTTCACAATGCTGTCGTACCCCTCCATCACAAACCGGACATACACATCGGCCTCTTCGGGTGTCTTGTAGGTAACCGGCACAGTGGTATTGCGCCCGTAGGTGTAATACAAAACACCTCCCGCAAACATGAGGAGTAACGAAATGATTTCAATCGCTTTCCAGTACCGCCGAAGTATTTTCATATTACGGTTGTACGAGGACAACAAACTCACCTCGGACTTTTTCCTCATTCGCTTTGAAAAACTCCAAGAGCTCGACTGGGGTTCCGCTTTTTATTTCCTCGTGAATTTTCGTGAGCTCGCGCGCAATCGTGACTTTCTTTGCAGGCGCGAATTTCTGGAGTGATTCCAGAGCCTTCAGAACACGGTGCGGTGATTCATAGAAAATCATTGTCCGCTCCGACATTGCGATTTCTTTGAAGAGCGTTTCCCTTCCCTTCTTGTGTGGTAGAAACCCAAGAAAGACAAACTCGTGCACTGGTATACCTGCGATGGAAAGTGCGGTCGTGAGTGCGCTTGGTCCAGGGACCGACTCTATTTTTACTTCCGGCAGAGCTTCTCGTACCTTCTGAACCAACATCGTTCCAGGGTCTGAAATCCCCGGAGTCCCCGCATCTGAAACCATCGCCACATTCTTCCCTTCTTCGAGCCAGCCGATAATCTTTCCTGCCGTCACACCGCTATCCTGCTCGTTGTACGGAGCGAGTTGTTTCCCTGCAATGTCATATTTCGCGAGCAATTTCTGCGTCACTCGTGTATCCTCGCACAAAATCACATCCACCTCCTTCAAAATCCGCAACGCACGTAGCGTCACGTCTTCCAAATTCCCGATTGGAGTCCCCACAATGTATAAGGTAGCCATATTTTTTTTAAACATTCCAACATTCTGCAGAATGTCAGAATAATATTTATGTGTTCTAGTTAACTTTCACGAGTAAATCTGCGACGCGATTCGTTTCGCCAGCTCCGAGTGTAATGATTAAATCCCCCGCCCCACAGAGTGTCTGTGCGAGTGCAGCGGATTCTTCGAACGTCTGCACGAGATGTGCGTCCTTTCCTTGCTTTTTGATTGCATCCACCACCATTTGCGAATTGATATCACCGGGGTCCTTTTCGCGTGCGGGATAAATCGGAAGGAGAATAACCGAGCTTGCTTCCTTAAATGCACTACCGAATCCCTGGAGATGTTGTTTGGTTCGGGAGTATAAATGAGGCTGGAAAACAACGACAATCTTCTGCGTAGGAAACATCTCTCTTGTGCCTTGCAATGTTGCTTCAATCTCGGTCGGGTGGTGTCCATAGTCGTCGTAGACGAGAGCGCCATTTTGAGCTTTACCTCGATACTCAAACCGTCGCCACGTTCCGCGAAATGCCGAGAGTGACGCGAGTGCCTTTTCGTCCGAAATACCGAGGACTTTCGCCACTCCCCATGCTGCCCGCGCGTTGAGCAGGTTATGCTTGCCCGGAATATGCAATTTAAACCCTTCCGGTAATTTCAAGACTTCATAGTCGGCATTCTGGCTGTGTGATTGTTTGACCACAGCCTGTACATTCGGTGCATGTGAATCCAGAATCAAGTAGCCATCCTTCGGAAGTTTCTGTGAGAGCTCCACGAACGCGGAAACGATATCTTCCATATCGCGATAATAGTCGAGATGGTCGGCGTCGATATTTGTTATCACCAAAATGCTCGGCGACAAATTCAAAAATGAGCGACAGTATTCGCATCCTTCAACGACAAGGTATTTACTTCTTCCCGCGACGAAGTTGGTTCGTTTCCCATCTTTGTCAAACAGGAACGAACCGACAATAACCGTCGGGTCCAGTCCCGAATCCATCAGAATCTTCGCCACCATCGCTGTGGTAGTCGTCTTGCCGTGAGTACCGACTATCGCAATCGTATATTTTTCTTTTGAAAGAATCCCCAATGCTTCGGGATATGAGAGTATCGAAATCCCCCGTTTCTTGGCTTCCACCAATTCAGCATTGGTATCCAAAATCGCGATTGTATAAATCACCAGATCAACATCTTCTGGCACGTTCTCCGCACTTTCCCCAATAGAAATCACCGCTCCTGCTTCCTTCAACCCCTCCGTCACCTCACTCTCCGCCATATCCGACCCGCTCACTTTTTTCCCTTCCAGCACAAACATCCGCGCGATGGCGGAGGTGCCAATCCCACCTATCCCGATGAAGTGAACGGTTTTAATTTTTGAGAAATCTGACATGAGAGTAGTCGATTACAAATCATTCCATGGCTTCTGCAACCAACGTATGACGCTTTCCATCCCTTTCAATAAAAAGCCCGTCAAAGATTTTATCGGGTTCAACTGAAAACTGACCCCCTTCCCACTCCCCAACCACTGATCCAATTGAATCAAGAATACCAACACCTTTTGAGTCGAAAAAATCATTCCCTTCCTTTTCAAAAAATGCACCGGTAACAAACAAACCGCCTTTATCACTCCTACCCTCAAGCGCTAAAGATAAAATTGCATTATCCAAGGAAGGAATGCGGTATAACCATTGCTTTACAGCCCCCGCATTTGTATCTCTTTCAAACATGACACGTGTAAACAATCTTCTCAATTCAGGTAAGATAGTCTTTTCTACTGTTTTTTCACTCTGCGAAGAAACTCCTTCTAGGGAATCGAGAGAAGTGTTTTCAGGAATATTCATCTTTTCCGTTGACATGGAAATTATGTTAGATTTTTTATTAATTCCACAAACTGCTCTCCCCTATCATACTCGTTTTTGAACCATTTTCCGAATGAGGCGAAGGCGGGTGAAAAAAGAACAATGTCGCCTTTTTTCGCTAGCTTTACGGCTTCTCCCACACACTTTTTAAGTGTTTCTTTTTCCAGAATCTTGAATCCCGTTTCCTGAATCAGTGGCTTTAGTCTTTCCGTTCCTGTTTCTTTCAGCAAAACTAAACCTTTGCAGTGCTTCGGTATTTCCGCAACAAGTTTCGTCATGTCTAGGCCTTTGTCCGTTCCTCCGCAAATAAGCACCATGTTTTTGTTCTTTCCGAGGGCGCGGAGACCAGCAATAGTGGCGTCGGGAGTTGTCGCATTCGTATCGTTATAAAACTTCACACCTTTTACCGTGCGGATAAGTTCCAACCGTCCAGCGACCGGTTTGAAATGCTCAACGGCCTTTTTGACCGCCACTTCCGGAATTTTGAAATGCTTTGCCACAGCAAGGGCGCACGCGATATTTTCCAAATTGTGCTCCCCGGGAATTGGAATATCCCAGCTCCTAGGAACATCTTCCTTTTTCGCAATGACAAAATCACCGTTTACCGGTACGCCCGATTTTCCGATATTTTCGGCTACTCGCTCTCCTGCAATGAGTACGCCACCGGCTTTTTGATATTTGAAAATCGCAACTTTATCCTCAAAGTATCGGTCAGTGTCGCCTTTATAATAAATGAGGTGGTCATCCAGAAACGTGGTGAAGACCGCAATGTGCGGGGAAATCCTGGCGTCATGAAATCCTTGCAACTGCCATGAGTCGAGTTCGAGCACGATGATGTCGCCAGATTTTACTTTTTTGAGTAATGGTAAGGTTGCCTCGGCCACTAAGTTTCCCCCTTTGTATATTTTCCTAGTGCGTAAGGCCTTCTTCCCTAGAGCCTCTTTTAGGATTTCATATATGAGCGCGGTAGTCGTAGATTTCCCGCGGGTTCCCGTTACGCCCACCAGCGTCACATCTTTAGGCATGAGTTTCGCCTGCCCGCCGTCGCTACGTTCAAGCGTTAGCAGGCGGGCAAAGAGCGAAGCGTCCATTTCAACAGGAATCTTATTTTGTACCGCCTCCGCAACGTATGGCGAATCCAGCGCAACTCCCGCGGCTTTGACAATAAAGTCCCGATTTCTAAAATCTTCTACTTTATGTCCGCCAAGCGTGTACTTAATATTTTTATATTTCTTGAGCTTAGCCAAAGACGGAGCGAGCGTCTTCGCGTCACGAAGATCGGTAATAATTAAATCCACACCATGTTCGGCAAGAAAAATCGCATCTCCCAGTCCGCGCCCAAGAAGCCCCAATCCCATGAGGGTGGCTTTCTTGTCTTTGAAAAAGTCTGTGTAATTTCTCATAGGACATGTGCCTCGAAAAATTTACGAGTGCTGTAATTATACACTTTGCGCGAACTTTTTTCGAGCGGAAACTGAACGAATGAATCAGCCCCGCCACCGCCTCGCAGAGCCTCGGCGGGACTAATGCGGACTCGGTTTTGCGAAAACTATTTTTTGGGGAAAGGATTTCGCAAAAC
>SIBZ01000003.1 GCA_009694955.1 Candidatus Tayloriibacteriota bacterium
TTAATCATTGTCCTGTTTTCCGGTTGGCTCATAGTGATCACATTAATTATTAGCTTCGTATAATTCTATTGATATCCCGTTTGGGTCCGTTGTGAAGGTGTAGTACTTGCAACTCGTTCCCTTCTCGATAGGGCCAAATGATAGCCCGCTCTTACTTAAACGCTGTGTTGCTTCTCTGATGTCTTCAACCTTAAATGCTATGTGACGTAACCCAGTAATTTTCATATCCACCTGGCTGTCCCTTGGTTTCGCCCCATCACTAAACTCGAATAGTTCCAACCGGACATTCTCCCGTTTCAGAAAACAAAATCGCGGACCGTTCAGTTTTTCATATATCCCGTCCAGCACAAAACCAAAGTGCTTTTCATAAAAGCCGACACTCCCTTCCAGATTGTTGACGCTTAGCGCGACGTGGTTGAATTCCATAGAATAAAAAAGTCCTTACAAAATCACCCCAAAGGATGGTTTTGTAAGGACGTTCTTTGCCTAAACACATTTGTGTCGGCCAAGTGAGCGTGGTGCCACCTTACTTCGCCTTCTGTCATTCCTGCGGCGTAGCTACAGCGTAGTAGTCGTAGACTATGCAGGAATCCAGTCGGTCTCATTCCAAGCTATAACGGGCTTTCCCGGGAGAGTCTACTTGCTTTTGGCGTTCTTTCTCCGGCTCAGCCGTGTCATCGGCTTCGTTGCTTTCCTGTACTGTACCACAAGCGGGAAAAAATAAAAGTCGGGTTGCGTCAGTGAGTCATATCAAGTAGCCGATGGGCAAATGGCAGAAAGTAATCCCGGAGGGATGCTGCGTCCACTGAAAAATGAGGGTTTTTATTCGGTAGGTCCTCAATCACTTCCCGCAGTATCTTAATTTCAGCACGTTCCGCCTCACGTAGAGGCATTTCGGAAAGCCTTTCAAAAATAGTTTTTGCTCGTTGCAACGCACCTTCGGCGAGTGTCGTATCCCCATTCGCGAGTGCGGATTGCAGACGCGAGACTTCGCTTCCCAGGTTTGCTACATAAAAGGCACTTGTCCGCGCGGGTATCATTGTATCTTTTTATTAATAATCGTCCTTATTTTCTCCCGAAGTTTTCCGTCTTCAATCAGCATGTCCCTATTGTTCTGTGCGGGACGGATGTTGATAAGTGAGGTGAACTCAATCCAGTCGGCACGAGGTCTGTTTAGGTGAATATTAAAACCCCAAACTGAATTCTGTCGGGAACCGTTCTCTATCAGGCAGACATTCGCATCCATGTGATATTCGCCTCCGAGGGCCAGTATTTCCCGTTCAACATCCACGACACCTTTTAGCATATCCACATACCATCCACGGGCGAGCTCCGTCAATTCAGCTTGAGAAATTGTTTCGGTTACTATCTTTATTTCCATTAGTATAGTTTTACCCCTACTTTTTCCCTCACCTCGTCCATTTTTGCCGAGGCTTTTTCTTTGGCGCGTTGACCTCCTTCCTTCAGCATTTTTAGTACGTTTCCCTTATCCCCCTCAATCACCTTTCGCTTCTCGCGGAGTGGGCGGGTAAATGCCTTGATATCTTCAATAAGTGCCTCTTTGAGCACCTTGTACTTCCCTTCGTGTTGTTTGTAGAGTACCGCAAGCTCGGCTTCGGAGCGGAACAGTGTATGAATCGCGTAGACATTTTTCGGAATACCTCCACTTGAATCAGTGACGATACTCATCACCGCTTTCTCTATCTCAACGTCCTCGGCAAAAAGCGGAATGGTGTTGTCATAGCTCTTGCTCATCTTTCGTCCGTCAACACCCGGCACCACAGCGACGTTCGGCAGGATTTTTACTTCCGGAAGTTTGAATGTCTCACCGTAGAGATTGTTAAACTTCTGCGCGGTATCGCGCGTAATTTCCACGTGCTGTTTTTGGTCCGCGCCTACCGGCACTACATCAGTGTCGTACAGAAGGATATCCGCGACCATAAGCATCGGATAGTTGAAGAGTCCGACACTTATCTCCTTATTCAGATTCGCTTCCGCTGCCTTGTAAGCATGCGCACGCGCCAAATAAGGCATTGTCGTGATGGTATCGAATATCCATGCAAGTTCGGTGTGCTCCGATACGTCAGATTGCTTGAAGATAACGGACTTTTTCGGGTCAAGGCCGACAGCAAGATAGTCAATAGCTTGGTCGACGATATTCTGCCGTAACACTTTCGCGTCCTGAATCGTATTTAAAGCATGATAGTCGGCAATCATGAAAAAACAGTCATGCGCATCCTGCATGTCCACGAATTGTTTCATTGCGCCGAAATAGTTCCCGATATGCGGTCGGCCGGAGGGCTGTATTCCCGATAGCAGTATCTTTTTTGCCATACCGCACATAGTAGCAAGAAGAAAGAGTTTTATAAAGCCTCCGATGAGAATATATTGACATTTTATAGGGATACGGCATAGAATGAGCTTCGAGGAAACGGGGTTCTTTAAAACTAAAGCCAAGGAATTTCCTCATGGAAAGAACGCTTTGCAACCGCGGAAACGAAAGGCAACTCACATATGAAAGCAACGCAAACGAACGGTCGTCAGCTCCGAGAAATGACAATGCACGGGATTAAACTCATCCATGGCGGTACAGAACTGTCCTGTCGCCTTACGCACAACGCTCGGCACACAGGATTGCTTGTCTTGTTCAACATGGAGGGCGGAGATTTCAAAAATCCGGATGTCCGAATTTCGGTCCAGGGAAAATCACTGATTGATTCATTCTTCCCTTCAGATGAAGGTACTGTCATTTGGTGCCAACTCAACTCAGGCGAACAACGTTACTACGAGACACGAACCGGAAAACAACTGACTGAAAAACAACTGCAGAAACAGAAAGCAGATGGAAAAGTTCACTTCATTCAGTGACAACAGCCTCGGCTTTCGTTCGCGGAACACCCCCTCTCATTAGGGGGTTGTGTATTTAAGGAAGCATATGAAAAAAAGAATTGCAGTAAAAATCGGTTCAGCAGTGTTGGGAGGTTCGGAAGGCGGTGATACCCAGAGTGTCATTGCCGGTTTGGTGGAGGACGTTTCCACGCTGATGAAGCGTGGCTTTGAAGTCGTCATCATTTCATCGGGAGCGGTGAATACAGGAAGGTCGGCGAAGGCGCTTACCGACCCGAACTTCGATGTCTCCACACCTACCAAGTACGACAAACGACTGCTCCGCGAGCAGATTCTTGCAGCCGTCGGACAGCCCAAGCTGATGGCGCTCTACATTGTGGAGTTCCAGAAGCATGGCATTGACTGTGCGCAAGTACTGACGACTCGGACGGACTTTGCTGACCGCACGCGCTATCTCAGTCTGCGTTACGTCACGGAGGGACTTCTCCGGCACCACATCGTCCCTGTCTTCAACGAGAACGATGTTCTGTCGCCTGAAGAACTTGATTTCAGCGACAACGACCAGCTCGCGCTCATGACCGCCGCAATGATACTCGCCGACCGGTTGGTCATTCTGACCGATGTGGCGGGGGTCTATGACAAGTCTCCTCTTGAGGCCGGTGCAGTGCTGATATCAGAAATCACCGATGTAAGCGCGTTTTTGACGAACTTTGAGGCCGGTAAGCATAAGGGCAAAGGGGGCATCAAGAGCAAGCTCACGACCGCGGAAGTCGTTACCTCACTCGGCATTCCGATGAATATCGCGAGTGGTGCTGAGAAATTGGCGCTCACCAGGATTATCGACGGCGAGAAGCTCGGTACTTCATTCCCTGCTACAAGTGAGAAGGGGGATCCTGTTAAAAGCTGGCTCGTAACCTCTGCTGCCGGTGAGGGCAGACAAATCGTTGTCAGCACCTATCTTGCGGACATACTTCGTCAAGGAGAGAGTCCTGAGAGGAAATCACCCTCGATTCTGCTTGCGGGCATTGAGGAAATTCGCGGTGAGTTCGAAAAGCGCGACGTCGTCGAGATTGTCGACGATGTCGGTGTTGTGCTCGGCCGTGGGCTTTCCCGCGACTCCAGCAGCAGCTTGCGGAAGAAAATTCCTTGGTATCTGGCACTTTCGGATGTCGAAAGGGCGAAGGTGCGTTCGGCGGACATTATCGCCGTACACGCCAATGACCTCGCCTTCGTCAGGCAGCCATAAGCAAGACGTCACAACTCCTCGCGTCCCAGCGGACGCGAGGAGTTTTTTTATGCAATACTGGGAATTACGAAACTATCAACTCTATATGTGTCTGTCATTCCTGCGAAAGCTGGAATGACACAATATGAACGGAGAGTATAGGTTACTTCCGTACCGCTCCGTCGCTTTCAACAAGATATTTATAGGTAGTGAGTTCAGCTGTAGCGAAAGGTCCCCGTGCGTGCAGTTTCTGGGTACTCACTCCGATTTCCCCTCCAAGACCAAACTCTCCCCCGTCGCTGAATTGTGTAGAGGTGTTTACGTACAAGCACGCCGCGTCAATACGCAGGAAAAACTCTTCCGTCTGCTTTTTTGAGCGAGTCACAATCGCCTCGCTATGGCCGAGACTGTGCGTTTCTATATGTTGCATCGCCCCCTCGAAATCTCCGACGATTTTTACCGCCAGGACATAGTCGAGGAATTCCGTGTCGAAATCAGCCTTCTTCGCGCGCGTCAGATGGACATATCCACACTGTTTCAGTATTCGGTAACTTTCCGCATCCGCCCGTATTTCGACATTCCGTTTTGAGAGTTCCACCGCCAGCAATCCTAAGACTTCGGATGAAACATCTTTGTGTACGAGTGCCACATCGAGCGCGTTACAGATTGAAACGCGCCGTGTTTTCGCATTAACGATAATCCGTACGGCGTCCGTGATATCAGCGCTTTTGTCGATATAGGTATGCACGACCGACGCGCCGGTAATAATGACGGGAACCCGCGCGTGCTCCTTCACAAAGGCAATAAGCCCGTGCCCTCCGCGAGGAATAAGACAGTCGATAGCCGTATTTTGCATCAGCTCGAGCGTCAGCTCCTTTTCTAGACCGCTTACATCCTTCACCGAATCGGTATGCACGTGCTCCTCGGTAAGCGCTTTGTGGATAAGCGCAATGAGCGCCTTGTTGGTATGACAAATTTCCTTGCCTCCCTTCAGAAGTAATGCGTTTCCGCTCTTGAACGCAATTGCGAATGCTTCGATAGTCACATTAGGACGAGACTCGTATATCATCGCGACAAGTCCGAGGGGAAAGCGGACTTTTTTAATATGTAATCCACTAGGTCTTCGGGTTTCCTCGAGTGTTTCAAAAAGGACATCTTTTGCGTCCGCAATCGTCCGGACCGATTCCGACATTCCCAAAATCTTCCTCTCATCAAGAGACAGTCGTTCAATAAAGCTCGTGGGCTTGCCGGAGCGCTCCGCCTCCCGTACGTCCTTCTTGTTGGCTTCAATAATCATCAAGGAGTTTTTTGTAAGCGCATCGGCAAGCTTCGCGAGAACACCACGTCGTTCTTGTGCGGTAAGGGAGAGCAAGCTGGTGCTCGCCTTCTTTGCCCGTGCTATTTCCTTTTTGAGATTATTTAGATTCATATGAAGAAATCTCCTTTGCTCGCCGGTTTGCCTCGGCTATCGCTTGTTTCCACTCTGCGTAGAAATGTGCGACATCAAGTTTCTGTAGTGCCGCTTCGGTCGTTCCGCCCTTTGATTGTACCTTCAAGATGAGTTCGCTAAAATCAGAATCTTCTTGAGTCGAGGCGTAGGCGAGCGAACCGTGCATCGTCTGTAGCACAAGTCGTTTGGCAATCTCCCTGTCGAACCCGAGACTCTCCGCCGACTGTATAAGCGCGTTCGCGAACAGAAACACATACGCAGGGCCCGAGCCGGCAACAGCCGTGAGTGCGTCAAGCATCTTTTCGTCCGCAAGCGCGATGCTCATGCCGAACACCGAAAACAGTTTTTCGAGGAGCGCATACTCTTCCGCGTCAAACTCCGTCTTTTTTAGATACCATCCGATAACACCCTCTCCAATCTGTACAGGAAGGTTCGGCATCGTCCGCACTATCCTTGCACCGGGAAATATCTTCCGTATGTTTTCGGTGCAAACTCCCGCCATAATGGAAATCACAGTCAGATGTTCCGTATCTGAGCGCTTGAAAGGAATCAGGTTGTAAAAGTCCTGAGGTTTAATACAGAGAAATACCACACGGCTTACACCGAATAATTCCTCGGCGGATAAAGCAACATGAGCTCCCGACACGCTACCCACATCACGTGAATATATCGCAAGAGCCTCTTTTGCACGAAAAGCCGAAAGAGTTCGTATCCGCGTTACGATTGCCCGCCCCATATTTCCATAGCCAAAAATACCGATGGCTGTTTGTATGTTTTTTCTCTGCATATACCTGTGTATTTGAAGCCTCCGCTTTCCCTCTTGACGTCCACCTTTAGCTCTGTTGACAGTAACACGGCTTACGTCTAGATTGTAGGAGGCCAAAACAACAATCCTCAAAGAGATGTTCTTTACCATAACACAAAACAAGAGAACTGGGAACATCCTTGGCCATAACCGAAAGACGACCTTATGAAAATGACCAAATTATTTCCGCGAACCCGCTACGGCGAGGTTGGCGCGACGACCGCTGCTCATGCCCTCCTTCTGAAGGCTGGCTTCATCAAGCAACTCGCCGTCGGTTCCTACATTTTGCTTCCGCTCGGTTTTCGGGTGTGGCAGAATGTGCAAAGAATCGTCTGGGATGAGATGGAAGAGAAAGGAGTCCAGAATCTCCAGGTGCCGATTATGCAACCGAAAGAGCTCTGGGTGAAGAGTGGCAGGTGGCAGAAATACCAAGACGCCAAGACGATGTTCCAAACCACTGAACGCCATTCAGGCGCCGTGTTTGGACTCGCACCGACTGCCGAAGAGCCCTTAACATGGCTCGCCGGAGAGTCGCAGCTCAGCCACAAAGACCTCCCTCTTTCGTGGCATCAAATCGGGTGGAAGTTCCGCGACGAAAAGCGTCCGAGACACGGGCTCCTTCGTTGTCGTGAATTCGATATGTCTGACGGCTACTCATTCGACAAAGACGAAGTCGGCATGCGTACCAGCTTTGAAATGTTCCGCGAGATTTACCGGTGCATATTCCACAAAGTAGGACTGCGCGACTGCATCTACGTGCAGGCGGACTCAGGGGCCATCGGCGGTAAAGGTTCCGCCGAGTTTATGGCGCTTTCAGACGAAGGGGGCGAGGATACGCTTCTTACCTGCAGTGATTGCAGTTATGGGGCGAATGTGGATAAGGCGGGAAGCATTGTCCCGGAGGCGACACGTCCCGCCGACACATCGGTGGCGTTGCATCTTGAGTACACGCCGACTGCGCGTACTGTCGAAGAACTCACGGGGCTTTTCCCGGGAGTTGACGCAACGCGGATGGTGAAGACCATCATCTTTACCGTTGACGGAGAGCTTGGTGAGGAGAAGTGGTATCAGGTTGCGGTATGTATCCGAGGCGACCTCGAAGTGAATGAGGTCAAACTACTCAACGCACTCGGTGCGCAATCCGTGTCTCCTGCTGAGCCGTCTGTTGTCCGAGCGGTAACGGGAGCAGACGTCGGTTTTGCCGGTCCCATCGGTCTCGAAAATGTACGGGAAATCCTGTTTGACCGTTCGGTGGAAGGTTTGTCCAACTTCCTGTGCGGGGGAAATAAGTCTGGTTACCACTATCTTGATGTGGTGCCAGGGCGCGATTTCACCGCTCCGAGCCGATTCTACGACCTACATCGAGCAGTTTCCGGCCATACGTGTCCCGAATGCAAGTGCAGTTTGCTCAGGGAAAGCAGGGGTATCGAGGTCGGACATATCTTTATGCTCCAGACAGGCTATTCATTGAGTATGGGCGCAATGTATCGCGGTGAAGACGGTCAGGCACATCCGCTCTGGATGGGATGCTATGGCATCGGCACGACTCGACTGGTACAGGCGATTGCGGAACAGAACCGAGACGAAAAAGGCCTCATTTGGCCTGAGTCCGTTGCTCCGTACCTCGTCGAGATTGTTCCGCTTAAGTACGATGACACGCATCAGCAACCGCTCGCCGACGCTCTGTATGCCGGCCTTAAGGCGCGCGGAACGTCCGTATTGCTTGATGACCGAGCGGTTAGTGCTGGCGTCAAGTTTAAGGACGCTGACCTTATCGGTTGTCCATGGCGGGTTACCATCGGCCGGCGCGCTCCGGAAAGTATCGTTGAGCTCTGGAACCGCAGAACCGGTGAGATGGTCGAGATGACTATCCAGGAAGTTCTCAAGAAAGTCTGAACTCGTTTCAGTCCAGTTTCATTCGTCCCGTCTTGCGACTCCCTCACGGAGTTGCGGACGGGATTTTTGTTTACATCCTTAAAGGATTGCAAATAGGGATTGCTGAGTAAAAAGCCTGGGTCTTTACTGCTTGACTGGAAGTTCAATAGTAAAGGTAGACCCTTTACCTTCCCCTTCCGACTCAGCCCAGACCTTACCCTTTTGCGCCTCGATAAGTTGCTTTGCCACGTACAGGCCAAGACCGGTGCCGAGTATGTTCGCCTTACTTGCGTCCTTCGCACGGCTGAATTTCTGAAAGAGTTTCGGAAGCACCTCGGGCTTAATACCGACGCCCGTATCGGTTATGGACATCTGTACCGTCTCCGCCCCCGTTCGCTTCACTAAGATGTATATAGAGCCCTTCGGGGTGTATTTAAGCGAGTTATCAATGAGATTCTCAACCACCTGACGGAGTTTGCCCGAATCGGCATATACCGTTATGGATGGTTCGATATCCAGCGAAAGCGAAAGATGTTTTCGCTCCACATTAGGCTTCAGTTCAATTGCCACGTCCGATACCAGTTTGCTTAAATCAAAATCGGCAAACTCATACTTCATCTTTCCCTGCTCAATGCGGGATACGTCCAAGAAGTCCTGCACGACGACGGTAAGTGCGTCGCTCGAGTCATAAATCGCCTGAATAATATCCTCAAGTTTTTTGGGAACCGCCCCGTAGTCGCCTTCCCTCACCATCGAGGCGTAACCTTTGATAGCAGTGAGCGGACCGCGTATCTGGTGCGATGCGAGCGATACGAACTCGTTCTTCAGCTGGTCGAGTTCTGTCAGGCGTGAATTTGCGACCTCCAGTTCTTTTTCTTGCTTCTCTATTCTCTCGCGAAGGGCGATCTCCTTTTTAACACTTCGTATGAGGTTGATGCCTATTGCTCCCGTAATAATGAGTGTGATCCCCGTAAGTATACGATTTGTATTGTTCTGTATGAAAAAGAACTGGGACCCTATCAAGATCACCAGAGAAACAATGAGTGCCTGTGCGCCGACAAGCTTTATGTCGAATGTCTTGAACTTCACAATTCCGTAGACAAACAATCCGATAAATACGGGCATTGCAAAGAGTCCAATTTGTGCGAATTGCCAATCCTCCGTAAAACTGCTTATGATATTTCCCGACGAAAAGGCGAGGAGGAGTAGTATTGTACCCGTGGTGAGTGTAAGAATTTGTCGTTTTACCTCCTGTGTCTTTGCGCTGACAAATTCCTTCACCGAAAAGCCGATAATCCATAGCGTAAGCAGGATTTGGAGACCATACGACGCATATATAATTATGGGTGATTCTTCACTGAGACAGGTGGCAAGGTTAAAGGCGGAGAGGCTAAACTTTGTCGGTACAAGGGCAATAATGGGAAAATACAACGCTGCGAGCAGGACCTTTTTTCCGAAAGGCATGTCCTCCTTTCGAATAAGAACGTGCAGGAGATATAAGGCACTTGTATAGACAATTGGTTCAAAGAGGATTTGCAGCGACCACACAAACATAATCATGTCGCTTCGGTTGGTTGCCCAAAAAAGCGAGTCAAGAAAAACCCATGCCGAGAATGCAAGCGTCAGACTAAAAAGTATTCGGTTTGGCAACCCTTTTTTGTTTTTGAACAACACAAAAATTCCCAGAATAAGGGAAATAATGATGATGGGAAGGTGGGAATAGTAGACAAGGGGAGGAACATTGTCCGAAAAGAGGAGATATGTCGGACCAGCAAAATCACAAAATGCGGGATTTGAAAAAATGCGGCTAAGTAGCGAAAACATAGTTTGTGAAAAATGTCGTATCATTGTAACATAGGTACGATTGCTTTTATGTTACGTGTCAAAACTAAACTCGGACAAAGTGAAAAGGAGGGAATCGGACTCTTTGCGGATGAATTTGTTCCCGCCGGTACCGTAACGTGGCATTTTGACCCCGAATTTGACGCTGCTTTCGACGAGTCGGCCGTCGCGCGCGTTCCTGAACATGTTCGCGGACAGTTTCTCAAGTACTCATATTTCGACCACACACTCGGGAAATACATTCTTTGTTCCGATGACCAGCGATTCATCAATCATTCCGATGCTCCCAATATCCTCTCGACACCTGAAAGAGATGTCGCCTCTCGCGATATCAAGCAAGGTGAAGAAATGACCTGCGATTACACCAAATACGAACCGGGCTGGTTCGAGCGAAGAGGTATCAAGCGGGAGGATTTTAAATAGCTAGTTCAGCTTGGTGATGCGTATCTTCGCATCCTCCGGTTTGCCGCTATAGGCATACGCCAACGCAAGTTTCACCTTGTCCCCTTTTGTCACGGATATTGACGGGGATAGAGCAACGACGATTTCATTATTAAGGAATGTCGTATCATCTTTGCCGATGACTTTCCCGCTCGGTAGTAACACCTCGCTGTAGATCAGGAGGCCGTTCAGCGAACCGCTGCTTTTCGCTTCGATTACTAGTGTTCGATCAACCGAAACGGGAGATACGGCCGAAAAGTTGATATCGTCGTACTGATGGGGGTCGGAAAGAAGCGCGTACGTCATTTCCTTGCCGCTTTCCTCGGAAGGTATGAAAAGCTCTTTGTCTTTCGGAGTGCGCGGAAAATGTGTCTCGGTGAGAGAGACAAACGAACGCATCGTTTTGGGAATGGATATCCCGCCCGGGCGAAGGTGACTAAGCAGATGATTCGTTATCTGCACCTGATATTCAAAAAACATTCCGGTATAGATATTTTCGCTGATGAGTACGTCCACTTTTTCCGGAGGAGTGAAGGTCATGGCGTCATGGAGAAAGAATGTTACCGATGCGGGAGGTATCAGCCTTCTAGTTTCAAGATGTTCCTTTATTTTCTCCGCGAGTTCAAAAACGGCCGGGTTAATTTCGCATCCGTATACCTTGGCGCCGAGCGCGGCGGCACAGAACGACAGGATTCCCGTACCGATTCCCGCTTCGAGAACGCGGTCCCCCACCGAAACATTTTTCACGAGCTCTTCCATGAAAAAATTTGTCCGGCTTGCGTCATAGATGCAATGGACGGCATCAAGCACATCGAGACCCGATTTCCCGACATCCAGCGCGTTGAACCGCTGGCTTTCGGGAACATGGAAACTCTTTTCGAGGCGTTTGATAAGACCGTGCTCCCTGCAATACGCCATCACTTCGTTGTAGATTTCCTTCGTCTGTTTCATGGTGTCGTTATAAAATCTGTGCGGTGCGTGCGCGTCGGGGACGTAAAAGGAGCAGCGTTATTGTGGCATTCATTGCGAGAAGATAGAGCGGGTAAAAAGCAATGGCGAATGTCCATACGCTTATCGCAAACAGATTACAGATTCCCGCAAGCGATTCGAGCATCCATGCCGCCCGGTCTTCTCCTTCCGGCCGGAGGTATGACTTTTTTATTGTAGGAATAAGACCCAGGAAATCCATCAGGATGTTTATGGTAAGAGCCGTGATGGCGGAATCTGAGAGATACCAAATCACCGCACCCGCAAGCGCGCCAGCAAGACATATCTTATCCAGTCTCTCCCATGTTCCCTCTCCATATCGGAGCGAGAGGACGGCAATAATCGCCGGACCCAGCACGTAACTTACCGCCACCCATATCGTGTCCCGTGCTCCGCTCGCATAGTAGCTCGCCGCAATGAGGGACCCCACAAGGGTCAGTATCCACCATGTCGCCCGATTCGGTTTGGTCTCTCCGCGAAAAGTCGAAAAAAAGTAGAGAACGTATGCGGCAAAAGAAAGAATGCCTGCACTCATGCCGATGAGTTCGCCGTCACTCATTGTGATGCCTCGATAATCGGATAATCCTTGGCAACCATCGTCCGATAAAAAGTCAGTAACACTGAAAGGAACACAAGAATGAAGATGACAGCAATGACCGTTTTAGATTTCTTATCCATGCTGGTTAGTCGATATTGTGCTGGGGATAACGTGTTCCCCGTTTAAGGAAATTCTGCTCAATATCCTGAAGGCCAAATTCTTTTGTGAAATAGTCGAGAATAAACTTCGTGTCCATGTCGTCCATACAGGTATAGACATCCGCGGTCAGGAAGCGCCTCTCGGGGAACGTGTGAATACTAATATGACTTTCGGCAATCAAGACAACTCCGGAAACTCCGCCGGGATCTTTGCTGTCGTTGCCCGGGAATACCACCACTTGCGGTTCGGTAATTTTTCGCATACCAAGAAGGTCTGGCAACTCATTGAGACACCCTAAAACCAGTCCCTTGTCATTGAGTTTTTTCTTGTCGCCGCCATAGCCATCAATTGTCAGGTGTTCTCCGAAATGCATTCCGTGTTCAGTGAAAAGAAGTGTAATTAGTATACCATAAAAAGAAAATCCCGCCTTAAGCTCGCTCCCAAAACATTGGAGTGGGCTAAAGGCGGGATTCCCCAAAAACTAAAAATCGGTCGCATACGCGACCAACTAATTTGGAGGATTCACCGCTGTTTGGGAGCAATCTGCGAGAAGTATAATCCTTTTCAGGAATTTTCGCTAGTTTTTCTGTGGATGGAATTATAAAAGGCGGGTGAAATAGTTTTTCATTGTCCTGACAAAGTTCTCCATATCGGTAAAGCGTTCCGCTGTAAATCCGTGCTTGCACGACATATCCAAATTTTCCTGCTCGTCATCCCACACCAGCGTTTCAGAAGGAATTACCCCTTTGTGGATTGTAAGATGTTCCCAAAAGCCTGCATCTTCTTTCCTAAACCCGATATATGCCGAAGAAAAGACAGAATCAAAGTACTTTCCATATCCGAACTCATTCACGATATAGTCGGTACGGTATTTTTCGTTATCGGTAGCGAGATATACCTTGATTCCGCTTGAGCGAAGTTTCGTAAGCATCGCGAGCATCTCCTTGTTATGTGAGCCTTCTTTACTAAACCAAAAATGAAGCAGTTCATCGACAGTACCCTTCCATCCCCAGGAACGGTAATAGCGTTCTAGCTCCTTTCTTAAATCTTTTTTGCCAATCGTACAATCCCGGAACACGTCGGAAAAAAATGGCGCAGTTTTGTCGCGCATGATGCCATACTCCGACGCCAGCCGGTCGCTGAACCGCTTGTCGCGCAGAATGGCCACCCCGTCTCCGTCGATAATGAGTGAGTTAATCATGTTTTGTGACGGGCACGATGAGGCTTCGCGGGTAATAGTGAAAACGAGATATGCCTCCGGCCGTGCTTCCGTACCACGAATTGATACACGACCCACGTGAGGAGCACGGGTATGGAGCCGATAACGATGGTAAGTGATGGGCCAACCAAGGTGTACGCGACACCGGCAAGCATCGGGCCAATTGCCCACCCAAGGTCCTGAAACAGCGTAATAACGCTCGCCACGACACCGTCGCTCGCATGCTCATGGTCGAGCGAGTGGAGCCACGACCAGAGCGAAATGCTGGCCATTTCGTCTCCCGAGGTAGCGAGAAATCCAAACAGAAGGAACAGCCAACCGAAGTTGAAGCCAAGAAGCATTCCCGAAATCGAGAAAAGTAGCAAACCGAAAAAGATAAGCGCTCGTTTATCGCTCCTGTCTGCGAGATTACCGAGGAGAAAGCCGAGCACGACAATCGAGAAGTCGAAAATGCCGAGTCCGAGTCCAAGGAGTCCCGCACTCGCCTGATGGGCGATGATAAGCGGTACCACAAACCAGATACACCCGTAGAAGATGGAGCTTGAGAGCGAAACAAGAAGCAACATTCCACTCGCTGGGTTCAAGCGTTTCATCGCTCGAAGCGTGGTAAGAATGAACTGCCTGCGGATGTAGTGGTGTTGTGTCGGAAGTTTCTGCTCTGCGTGCACCGACGTGTGGTCTTTCGGACTGAAAAACAAAAAGAACAACGAAATTAGAAGCAGGAAAAAGATTACCGCACCCATCATTTGCGGTGTCTGTGTAAGGACAATCGGGAGCGCAGCGCTCGAAAGCACAACGCCGATGGAGCCGAATACGTCGCGCACAGACATAAATCTGCCCGCGCTTTCTCTTGGTGCGTGGGAAAGCACATACGCGTTGAGTCCCGGTCCGAAAAACAGCCAGCCGAAAATACTAAACAAAAGACTGAGGAGGTAGGTGATTTTTGTAAGGCCGAGCGTCAAGGAAAGCGCCGCGATAAGAAAAATCGCGGTTGTGATTTTCAAAAAGCGGAGATATCCGAACCGGTCGAGCAAATGTCCCGCGGGGACATCAAGCAGAAGCTGTACAACAGAACAGCCTCCCATGAGAATTCCCACAAGCCACAACGGAAAGAATTTCTCCCCAAGCGGGGAAATCAGCGAGTAGTGCAAACCGCCTCCGAATTTGAAGAGAAGTAGAAAAAACCAAAACGGGAGAAAACCCGTGAAGATATATGAAAGCGAACGAGTTTTGGCTAAGAGCCTGTTCATAATCTACTGCCTAGGTAAAATGTCCAAAATTCGTCGCGAAAATTTTGGGCATTTCGGTGAGCAAGGAGATATTCCCCGCCCGCCCCGCCCGAACGACTGATATCGTTCAGTCGGGCGGGCTGACTTGCATATGTGTGCTCCTGGCTGGAATCGAACCAGCATCGTCTCCTTCGGAGGGAGATATCCTATCCATTGAAAGACAGGAGCGTCAGACACCTGCCCGACACGCTTCGCTGTCGTTGCGGGCGGGAGTCGGCAGGTATCCATTGAACGACAAGGGCAACAGAAGCAGTATAAAGTATTAAGTAGAAAGTATAAAGCTAAAACCAACAGGGCTTTTTCTCCCCTTCACTAACTACTTTCTACTTACTAGATTCCCTGCTTCTTCAGCTCCTCTATAAGCTTCTTGGCATCCCTTGAGAGTTTACTCGGAAGGTCAATGACGATTTTGATGAGTAGGTCGCCACGGCGAGTGCGGTCAATCGGAACACCTTTGCCTTTCAAGCGGAGGAGTTCACCGTGCCGGATACCTTCAGGAATTTTAACGGTAACGTTGCCGTCCAGTGTTTCAATCGTATATTCATCGCCAAGAAGCGCGCTCGAGAGCTTGATGGAAAGGTCCATAAGAACGTTTGTTCCCTCGCGTCTAAAGTGCTGATGTCGCGTGACGTGCACCTTTACGTAGAGGTCGCCGGATGCGCCGCCCTGAATCGCCTCCCCCGCTCCGGTAAGGCGTATGACTTCTCCGTCTTCAATACCTATCGGCACTTTGACCGATATTTCCTCCTGCTTGCGAATGACTCCCGCGCCATGACAGGTTCCGCACTTTTCCGCGGGGGCCTGACCTCGTCCCTGACAGGTATCGCAGGTTCGTGTGGTTTGGACCGAACCGAAAATGGAGCGCTTCGTCTCGCGAAGTTTTCCCTTGCCGTTGCAGGTCTTGCAGGTTTCCATCTTGGTCCCCGGCTTCGCCCCGTTTCCTTTGCAGGTTTCGCATGCGGACGTCTTGTTGATAAGCATTCGTCGCTCCGTGCCGAAAATAGATTCGGAAAAGGAAAGCTCAATGTCCACGGAAATATCGCGGCCACGTCGTACACGCTCACGCTGTCCGCCGAAGAAATCGCTGAAGATGTCACCGAGGTCAAATTCAAATCCATTTGCGTTACCGCCAAATCCCTGTCCGGAAGCAAAGCCGCTGAAGTCAAAGCCTTCGGGTCCCTGCTCTCCGCCGCCAGCTCCGCCAGAAAACACGCGGCCGTACGCGTCGTACTCGGCACGCTTCTTTTCATCGGAAAGCACGCTGTAGGCCTCGTTCGCTTCTTTGAACTTGGCCTCATCTCCGCCTTTCTTATCGGGGTGATATTTATGCGCCAGCACACGAAACGCCTTTTTGATGTCGTCCGCTGTGGCGCTTTTGGTTACGCCGAGAAGTTCGTAGTAATTTTTGCTCATATTTTTGACACGTGTACCGTGACTGCTTTCAATTTTACGATATGAGAATAGTCTAAAGAGTTATGATTCAAGATGCAAGTACTAATGGTGCTGGTAAAGTGACAACCTCAAAGTCTTGTGTTAATCTGGTTTTTTCGGTCAGTTCATTCACCAAAACAAAGGCCGTAGAAAGGACGGCAAAAGAGTTATGCATAAACCTCTGTCATCAGGTGCTCTTCGAATCCACAACCGACGGGCAGTCGCACGAATGTTTGGACCTCGATTCACAAGGGCGCAATTAACGGCCAAGTGGCGGCGCACTGATAAACTCTGGAAGCACCTTCTAGAGGTGGCAGGGAGATCTCGTAAGCCTCGGGCATTGGAACGTTTTCAGCGGGCATTGGAACGTTATAAGTCGCAGACAGCCACGCAGGCCTAGCCGAAACATTGCGTCAAATATTTCGCCGCCGTCTCTCGGCAACAGGCATTCTCCCATCAGCGGAGAGTGCCGGTTTTTTTTATTCACACTACCCCATCTCAATCCTCCCCTCTTCCGCCAAAGGACGGATCCGCCTCAGGCGGAAAAAAGGGGAAGAAACGAGAGAGCGGGAAATTACTTTGTTTCCGCGTCGCGGACGGGACCTTGGGCTTCCGGACCTTTATCGTCTTTGGGAGGTTGCTCTGCGCCACCTTTTGCGTCAGGAGCGGGTTGCTGCTTGTAGAGCTCCTGACCTACTTTTTGAATCTCCTGTGAGAGGGCCTCGGTAGCCGTCTTTATCGTGTCGAGGTCGGAGGCATCCTTAACTTTTTTAAGTTCTACAATTTTGTCTTCGACAAGCTTCACGGAATCGGCCGGAACTTTATCTTTATTATCTTTGAGTGTTTTCTCCGACGTGTAGATAAGCTGCTCGGCAAGATTTTTCACCTCAACAAGTTCACGTTTCTTTGCATCTTCACCCGCGTTCGCTTCCGCGTCTTTCTTCATCTTCTCGATTTCATCTTTGGACAAGCTCGAGCGTGCTTCAATCTTTATGGATTGCTCCTTCCCTGTCGCTTTGTCCTTGGCCTTCACGGCGAGGATACCGTTCGCGTCAATGTCGAAGGTTACCTCAACCTGCGGCATACCGCGCGGAGCCGGAGGAAGTCCGTCGAGAATAAATCGGCCGAGCGACTTGTTGTCCGAAACCATAGGACGTTCACCTTGTACCACATGAATTTCCACCGAGGTCTGATTGTCCGCGGCTGTGGAGAATACCTGTGAACGTGATGCCGGAATGGTCGTATTCTTCTCGATAAGCTTCGTGGCAACCCCACCAAGCGTCTCAATGCCAAAGGAAAGCGGGATAACATCGAGAAGCAATATGTCTTTCACGTCGCCCGCGAGAATACCTCCCTGAATAGCGGCACCGACGGCAACCACTTCATCGGGGTTGACACTCATATTCGGCTCGCGGTTGAAGAAGGCCTTAACCGCAGCTTGTAGTGCGGGCATTCGGGTCTGGCCTCCAACGAGAATGACCTCGTTGATTTGCGGCACCTTGAACGGAGAGGCATCCATGGCGCGCTTGGTTATCATCATGGCCCGGTCCACGAACTCCTGCGCGATTTCTTCGAGCTTGGCGCGAGTCATGGTGACCAGAAGGTGCTTCGGGCCGTCAGAGCCGGAGGTAATAAACGGAATGTTAATTTCCGTTTGTACCGCCGTTGAGAGCTCAATCTTGGCTTTCTCTGAGGCTTCATCAAGCCGCTGGAGCGCAAGTGCATCCGTTCGAAGGTCAATGCCGTTTTCTTTCTTGAAGGTATCGGCGAGCCAGTTAACAATTTTCTGGTCAATATCGCGCCCTCCAAGATGTGAGTCACCGTCGGTTGATTTCACCTCGATAACGTCATCTCCTACCTCCAGAATAGATACGTCGAAGGTACCGCCTCCGAAGTCGAAGACCGCTATTTTTTCTTCTTTCTTTTTGTTGAATCCGTACGCGAGGGCGGCAGCAGTCGGCTCGTTTATGATACGCTTTACTTCCAGTCCCGCGATTTTGCCCGCGTCCTTGGTCGCCTGACGTTGTGCGTCGTTGAAGTAGGCCGGAACGGTGATAATCGCTTCCGTTACCTTCTCTCCCAGCCGGGTCTCCGCGTCGGTCTTGAGCTTCTGGAGCACCATCGCCGAGATTTCCTCGGGGCGATACCACTTATCACCCATCTTCACTTCTATGCCGTTATTCGGTCCTTTGCGTACTTCAAACGGGACACTCTTGATATCTTTCTGTACTCCCTCCTCGTCGAAGTTATGCCCCATGAATCGCTTTATCTGAAAGACGGTGTTCTTCGGGTTGGTAACGGCCTGGCGCTTTGCGAGAAGTCCCGCGAGGCGCTCACCGGTTTTTGACTGCGCGACTATGGAAGGAGTCGTTCGCACGCCTTCCGCATTCTCCAAGACCTTCGGCGAACCTCCTTCCATGACCGCAACGGCCGAGAAGGTGGTTCCGAGATCGATTCCAATTATTTTTCCCATATATTTAGTATGTAGTTAGTAGTAAATAGTCCTAAATTCTTCTTTTTCTAAAGGAGGTGCCAAAGACGGAGGATTTTAAAATCCCTCCACGGCTAAGAAGCCGGTGCTCCCTTTAGGAAAGGGAGAATTAAAGAGAAGGCGCGCGAGTCATTTGACTCATGAAAAATTCAAGTGTTGAAAGAGGAGAAACTAGTTCCTCAAAAAGTACGCGCGAAATCGGAGCGGGCTGAAGGTCGGCAAGGACGGGAAGATAGGAAGAGGTGCTTTCGGTGCTCTCTCCCGCAAGTATCTCAATCGGCTGACATGAAAGTATTTTACCGCGGAGCTTCCCTTCCCGTTCCAAAACCACGAAGCGCATGAGAAAAAGCTTCCCATTCCGGCGGACGAGCTTTTCAAGAATCCCCGATTGCTTCCCGGAAATTGTTGCTGCGGTTTTCAGTTTTCGATATTTGTAAAACATTAGCGTGTATCTACAATTGAAAAGACTATTTTTTCAAGTATCGGGGTCAGCACATCGTTCTTGTCGAGTGAATCGCCTCCGAGCAGTTGAATCATAAGACCTTCAACATCTTCTTCGGTATCGGCACGGTCACGAGGAAAATCTTTTGGAAATAGGATGTACTGCCTTGCGATGCTCGGGTCTCCGGTTGAAAATGAGGTGACAATAAATGGAGAAGCGGTCAGGTCTTTGCGGCTTTCGCGATGAGTCTCTGTTGCTTGAAGTCCCCAAATCTGGCTCATAAGCCCCTTCTCCCGTGAAATTGTGATGTTGGAAACCAAATCCGGAGCGTGCTGTATCACGATAGCTCCCTCCGCTTCAGTTATCTTATATGTCGTTGGATAACGCAACGAGACGCCGAGGTTCTTGCTTTGATAGTATTTCCAATCAGTGGGAACTTCGCCGGAGTCATTGGAAACAACGACCGTGGTTTTTTCGCCTACAGGCGTATGTCTGGCCAACCCACTCAGTGCACCGAGTACCACGAGCAGGGCAATTCCCACAACAAGAACAATAATTCGTTTTGCCATGTTATGCGGTATACTCTGCCAATTTTACTTTTGCCGGTTGGACTATTTTACCATGAAGCGAATATCCCTTTTGCACCACATCCGCGACAGTGTGGTTTTCGCTCTCCTTGTCCGTCGGAACGGTGGCGATACTCTCGTGCCTTTGGGTATCAAAGGGCTCACCAACCTTAGGCTCAATAAGTGTAATGCCATTGTTCTCTAAAGCACCAATGAGTTGCGAGTAGATATACTGCACACCCATACGCCAATTTAAATCAACCTTCTCCCACGCTTCTTTGTTACCGAAGGCTATGTGGAAGCTGTCGAGAGCCGGCAAAATATCACGAATTACTCCTTCTTTGGAGAACTTGGTGAACTCCGCACGGGATTTCTCTTCGTCCTTGCGGGCGTTCGCGTAGTCGGCCTTGGTTCTCTGCCAGCCCTCCAAATACTCCTGCCGCTCCTTTTGGGAAACCTTCAGCTTCTCCTTCAGAGCCTTAATCATTTCGGCAGGGTCCTTGGCGTTATCCGAATCAAGTTCGGCCTCGAACACCACATCGTCAGCATCTTGATTTTTCTGGTTGTTTTCAGCCATATTTGACAGATTAGGGGTATATGGTATCAATTTTTCCGCATCAACGCAAGAAAATCAGCCAAACAAAAACATCCGCCAAGGTTTCCTGCCCTTTAAAGAGGGTTACGGCCTACCTAGCACCCACTGAGTACAAGACTCCAGAAATCAAGACGAGCAAAGCCAAAGAAATAAGCCCGAAAAACAGAATTTTTCTAAAAGTCTTATTCTTAAGATTTGGCAGGGTCATCAAAGCCCACGGCAAGAAAACTGGAAGAAATAAATACGATCCGAATCCCCCGGTCAGGCCATTTTCGTCTCCTCCGATTGAGCCAAGACACACAAGCAATAAAAGGGTGAGAAGTAAGTAGAAAAAATAAAATGGTTTTCCAAGACCGCCCCTTTCTTCTGGATATGGTGGATTCTTGTCCATTTGTTTATCGTTTGCTCCACTGTGGAGACTTGCGGGCCTTTTTGAGACCGAACTTACGGCGTTCCTTGGAACGCGGGTCGCGCTTGAGGAATCCAGCTTTCTTGAGTTTCTTGCGGAGTTCGGCGTCGTGTTCTACAAGGGCGCGGGAAATGCCGTGGCGGAGTGCCTCTGCCTGACCGGCGAGTCCACCGCCTGAAATTTTCGCGGTAATTTTGAACTTAACGGGAAGTTTGGTCTTAGTGATGGCATCAACAGCCACGCGTCGCTGTTCGTCGGTCTTGAAATAGGTATCAACATCTTGGTCGTTGACGGTAATCGACTGCTTCGTCCCCGGAGTAATGCGCACTCTTGCGGCTGCCGTCTTGCGGCGTCCGATGGTTTCGATATATCGTTCAGTTTTAATTTCAGTTTCCATATATTTCAACTATATATCTTTATATCCTGTATCACAAATTACGATAGACGTTTCGCGATACACGATATAAAGATATAAATGCTAATTTCGAACAGTGAGCTTTTTGATTAACCGAGAGCGCTGGCGGTTCCGCGGAAGCATTCCGAGGATAACCTTACGGAGCAATTCGGCGTGTCCTTTCTTGGTAACAAACTCCGCGAGACTTGTTGCACGAAGGCCTCCCGGGTAACCGGAGTAGCGGAGATATTCCGTTTGCAGACCCTTCTTCTCCGTAATGGAAAGCTTAGAAGCGTTCAGAATTTCAACCTGTGCGTCCGGTAACTCGTTCGGTGTATATGACGCAGAGCCCTTACCGCGCAAAAAAAGTGCCGCCTGACTTGCGATACGTCCGAGCTTTTTCCCTTGTGCGTCAATCGTGTATTTCATACTCAGATTTCAGATTTAAGTTGAAAGATTATAGTAAGGCGGTAATAAGTCGTTTTAATTTACTTAAATCTTTAATCCTTATACTAGCTCTATGACAGCCATCCTTGCGCCATCGGAAAGGCGCTGTCCCATTTTAACCACCCGAGTGTAACCACCCTTGCGCGAAGCATACTTCGGGCCGATTTCTTTGTAAAGCTTTGCGATATTCATATCATTTCCGAGACGAGTTTTCACAAGTCGTCGTGAGGCCGGAGTACCTGTCTTCGCGTGAGTGATGAGACGCTCGACGAAAGGACGAAGAGCTTTCGCTTTCGCCTCGGTTGTCTTGATGCGCCCTTCTTTCAGAAGTGCCTGCGCCAAAGAGCGCATCAGCGCACCACGTTGATTCTTCTCCCGACCAAATTTTTTAATTCTGTTTGAATGTCTCATAATAGCTTCTAACTTTCAGTCCGAGGAGATTTTCCTAGAGGCTGAAACCTAGCACCTAAAAACTATTTTAGTGTTATTCCCATTCCACCAAGCACCTTCTTAATCTCCTGAACCCCTTTGGTGCCGAGCCCATCGATATCGAGAATATCCTCTTCCTTCTTTCGGACCAATCCGCCAAGTGTCCTTATATTCGCGCTCGAGAGAGCGTTGGCGGTCCGTTGGGTAAGGCCGATGGTCTCAATGCGGGTCTTGAGGAGTTCAGTGTCGATTTCGCGTTTTGGCGTCGATCCTTCCTCCTTTGAGGCCTGCGCTTCTTCCTCGGAAGCGACCTCTTCGGAAGGCTCTTCAAATCCAACAATCGCCTTAAGCTGTGAAATCATAATACCGATTGCACGGGAAAGCGCTTCGTTTGCGGTAAGCGAACCGTCGGTTTCGATGGCGATTTTCAGACGGTTAAAATCGGTACGGTTACCAACGCGCATGTTCTCCACTTCGTAGTTAACACGGCGGATGGGAGAGAAAATTGCATCAAGCGTAATCTGTCCGATTTCGACTCGGTCCTTTTGGAGAACCTCTTTCGGGATGTAACCGAGTCCCTTCTCAACCCTCAGCTCCATAACAAATTCGGAACTTTTCTCGGTGAGCGTCGCGATGTGCTGTTCAGGGTTGAGGATGGTGACCTGTCCCGGGTGTTCGATGTCGGCGGCGGTAATATCCTTGATACCCTTTGACGAGATGGTGAGTGTCTGAGGCTCGTCGGTATACATCGCAATACGGACGCGCTTAAGGTTGAGGATGATGGTAACCACATCCTCCTTAACGCCCTGAATCGTTGAAAATTCGTGTTCGACACCGTCCAGTTTAATGCCGGTAATTGCAGCTCCCGGAAGTGACGAGAGTATAATCCGGCGGAGTGAGTTGCCCAGTGTGTGTCCGTACCCCGGGTACAAGCCGTCTATTTCATAGACGCCCGAGGACCCCTCTTCTTTGACGACTCGAGGCTTCGACGGGAGGATAATAGTGAAATCCGGCATAAATAGAGTTGGCGGTGTCGGAAAAAGAATGACTCAATCGTTCCCGAACCGCTCAAATTAATAAATAATGCTGACGTGCGTTAAAAAATATAATAACCTATTTTACAAATATTGGCAAGTTTACCTGCGATAGAACTCAAGAATGGCGCCAATATTGAACGGAAGCTCTGTTCGGACAAGTTTCGGGGTGCCCACAACTGTCGCTTCACCTTTTTGAAGGTCGAAACGAAGCCATGTCGGATTTTGATGGTCTCGGATGGTATCTTTCAGATTAAGAAACAATGGTTTGCTTTCGCTCGCTTTCCGTAGGCGGATGACGTCCCCAGTCTTAACGCGATATGAGGGGATGGTGACTCGCACGCCGTTGACCATGAAGTGTCCGTGGGAAACATACTGTCTCGAGGCCTGCCTGCTCGGGGCGATGCCCAGACGGTAAATGACGTTATCAAGGCGGGTTTCAAGTTCCAGATACAGTGCTTCATCATCGCGCAGATTTTTCTTCGCGATAGCGTTCGAAACATAGCGGGCAAATTGGCGCTCACCGAGTCCGTAGAAAAATCGTGCTCGTTGCTTTTCCTTAAGCTGGGCACCGAACTCGCTTCGGCCGTATCCCTTCACCATTACCTTCCCTGTGCGAAGCGCGAACTTAGGCGACTGTGTCTTCGGAAAGATATCAGCTCCTAGGCGTCTGGCGATTTTATATCGTGGTCCTATTTTCATAAAAATAAATTAGACTCGTCGTGCTCGCGGAGGTCTTGGCCCGTTATGCGGAACGGGTGTCGCGTCCTTAATGCTGGCGATTGAAAAACCCTTGTTGACAAATCCGCGGATGGAAGACTCTCGGCCGGAACCAACGCCCTTTACCACCACGCTTACCTCGCGGACTCCCATTGCTTGTGCTTTTACAGCGAGTGTTTCGCCCACCTTTGCGGCTGCGAACGGGGTTCCCTTCTTTGCGCCCTGAAACCCAAGTGCTCCACTTGAAGAAAAAGCAACAACATTTCCCTTTTCATCGGTAAGGGTCAATCGGGTGTTGTTGTAGGTTGAATCAACATACAGAACGGCACGGTCAAGCACGCGCTTCTTTGACGCGGTACCGCGCGAAGCGCCACCGGCGTTTTCTGTCTCTCCCTTTGCAACTATGCGTTTCTTTCCCATGTTCCCTAATCAATCTCTAATTAAAAACTCTAATTTCCCGAAATCCGTTTCGCAATGATTCGCGTCTGAATTCGGGATTGATTCGTGACTACTTCTTTTCGACAGCCCTTCGTCCGGTGCCCATAGTCTTTCGGATGTTACCTCGACGGGTCCGTGAGTTGGTCTTTGTTCTTTGTCCTCGTACGGGAAGTCCGCGAAGATGTCGCACGCCCCGGTACGCCTTGATATCCTTCAAGCGTTTGACGTTTGAAGAGATGTCGCGCTTCAAGTCTCCCTCGATGGTATACTTCTCTATTTCACGGCGAATTGCGTTTTCCTCGTCGGCGGTGAGGTCCTTTGACTTCTTGGCTGGGTCCACCTTTGCATCCTTAAGAATCGCGAGGGCAAGCGAATGACCAACGCCGAAAATGATACGAAGACCGTACTCGAGCCGCTTGGTGTCTGGAATGGTGATACCTGAAATGCGCATAAAGATTGATTTACCCCTGACGTTGCTTATGTCTCGGATTGCTTTTGCACAGCACATAGACATACCCCTTCCGGCGTATCACTTTGCATTGAGCACAGATTTTTTTGACGGATGCTTTTACTCTCATACGCGTAGGCTGTAGCAAGAAAGGCCCTAGACCCTAGCAAAGAGCTTCCTCTCACCCAAAGCCTAGTGCCTCGACTAAAGTCTTTTAGTTATTCTCCCCTTTCCTCCATAGGGGTCTATTTCAACCGTCACTTTGTCTCCGATGAGTACGCGGATTCGATGCATCCGCATCTTTCCCGCAAGGTAGGTGAGGATCTCGCTTCCGTTCTCAAGGCGTACCTTGAAAAGCGTATCGGGAAGTGCTTCCGTCACAACGCCGGTAACGGCATTTCCTCCTTTTTGACTCATTGTGGACATCATTGATGTGACGGGCAGTATAATAGCAATAAATGATTTAGGCGTCAACCCCGTTTGGGGTAGGACACCAGTAGTTATGTATTCGACGGCGCAACCGACTGAAACACATAGGTAGGGCGAAGAAATAAGCTGATTACTGCGTTTTCGGAGAGGCCTCAGGTGTTGCCCGTTCAATAGTTACTTTACTCGGGTTGTTGGGAAAGCTTCTGCTCCAGAATGGTTTCAAGACCAGGTCAACCTTTTCAATAGTCGGAAATGCGGAAAGTGTTGCCGCAAGCTCATCTTTCGGCTTCCCAGTAAGAGCCTTTTGAAGTTTTTCCTCATCGAACAACCACACAATCCTGGCACCTCCTTTTAAAGTAAACCTCAGTACAGTAGCTTCGCCTGTGTTACTACCTGAATCCTTAATCTCAAAAGTGAGCGAATCAAGATCGGGTATCTCAACGGGGAGCACCTCGCCCGGCGGGAGCACCGTTGCGGCCACTGCCTTGGCGATATCCTCGCGCTTAAAGATATAGGCGGCACCCGTCACCGTCTCCTTAACCGCCGAAGTTTCGCCGGAACGTTCCTCGGGGGCGAGTGATTCGTTCTTAACGGATATCGCGCCATTCCAAAGTATATACCCTTCCGGAACCAGCGAGCGTTTCCCCGTCAAAATCTTTTCCTGCAATGCCTTTCGAAGTGAGGCTCGTGCGGCAGTGAGTGCGTCTTCAGAAGGAATCTTGACAGTACCGTCAAACCCACCCGTCATCGGAGTCTTTGAGCGCGCATAAAAGCCGGCAAATCGAGCGCTATCACCCTTAAATCCGGGAACGGTAAAATCCGAAAGAGGAATATTGTACTCTTTGCCTGGAGAGTCTGCGAACACGGTTGCTTCGATGCTACCGGGGATACTCCGTCCATCCTTTACCGTTTTGCCAGGAATCGTAATAGAGTTTGCAATTCGGTATATCAGGCCATCGCGCGTTTCAAAACGGGTGTTTTTGATAAGACGTTGGGGTTTATCCGAGAAGGTGTTATAGATGAGCAGTGTGCCGGAAGCTCGTTCGGCAATCTTCCTCGTGGTGTCGGCGGGTATCACAAGTTCGGCTGTCTCTTGTATAGGAAGCGTTTCAAAGCGTAGTTTGGCGTCGGCTGATTTCGAGGCGGTAAACTCCTTGTTAATTGAGAGAAGCTCGGTTTTTGGAGTTACGGTAACCGTTGCCCCTGTAAAACCGGTAGCGAGAGAAACGACAAGCAACGCAAGAAACAGAAAAGTCGCTCCCCAGAGAAACACACGGCGCCACGATGAGGGACTTTCTTCCTCAATTTGGAACTCCTCACGCTCATACAGAATAGAGTCCACCTCGTCGTCACCGGTTCCGCGACGGTTCTTCGGCATTGGAACGTGTCGGATGGAGCGTTGTTCTTTCATCATAACATCGTGAAGTACATTTTTTGGCATACGAGAAGTAGATGTTTAGTCTCTCGATTTTACTATCGGCGCACACGATTGGCAAATGCTGACACCATTTCGATAAAGGGGTCATGGCTGTAAGAGGTACCTGTCCGTATGAGTGGTGAGAGTGTACCGCCCTGCACGGGGATAATCCGGAATGGCGAAGACGAAATGGTAAACGAGCTCACGTCTCCCGAAGCAATCGCCTTCTTAAAAATCGGGAGTACATCATCGTCAGCCGTGAGAAAAAGTGTTTTTGGCAAAAATACCTCACCCGAGAAGTCGGAAAGCGTTTTCATGAATCGCGTTTGCCAGTCCTTGCCGGCGGTATCAAGCAGTTTCTTTGTCCGTTCAAACAATCTTCCGGTTCCCGCATCCTCGGCGTATAGCTTGAAAAGAGCCGAAGCTCCTCCTGCCGGGATATTAGTATCCTTCTTAAGCGAGCGGATGAGATGGTTCTTTCCGAACGGAAACGTCACCGTTTCAACCAATACGCCTTTTTTTGCGACTGAAATTTCCGTCTGTTCCCCGCTGATATCCGCAAATAAGAAATTTTCTTCAGCCGGATACAGTTCGCGAAGCATAGCGAATGCGATAAGGGAGAACGAGTGGAACGTCAGATGCTTTGCGTGCAAAAGTTGGGTGATGGTATCGGTAATTTTTTCGGTAACGCGCGGGACCGAAAAACCTCCGAGCACGGCGAATTCGGCCTCGTATGCGAGCTTTCCATACGGAAGCGACGTCTCATATCCGTTCAGTACCGATTTGATAAGTTTCTGCTCAATTTGCGCGCTCCCTTTCGGGATATCTTTATCCTCCGACTCGGCATTTTTTTCCGATTCCTGAAGCAGTCCTGTAAATACGTCTTCCGTGATAAGCATGGGTTCTTTATTTCGCAACCGGAGGAAAAATGTCTTCGAAATCACCCACGGGGCGGAAAGCGAAATAAGCGCCTCCTGTATCCTGGGCCTGTGTGAGCCAAAACCCGCAACCTCAAAACCTTCATGAACAATTGCGAGCACTACTTGCGAGAGCGCGCGGAGCATAAGCGAGAGAAGCCGAAGCCCTGTAGCTTCTTCCTGAAATGGAATCTCACTACGGAAACTATAGAGTAGTGTCGGAGTATGGGTGGCCGATGTCAGGATAAGAGCGCCTCCGACGCTTCCGCTCCCAATATCAAAAACAAGAAAGACGTCACTATCCTTCTGTGGAGAGAAAAGAGACATACGGTAAGTATAACAAATAACTGAATAACTCATAACCGAACAACCCATTCCTTCGGAATCGGCCTTTTGTCATTCAGTGATTCAGTTATCGGTTATAGGTCATTCCGTCAGTACAGCCTTAATCCGGCGGACTCCAGCAGAGACCGCTTCTTCCTTTGAAATCTTGAAAGCGCCAAGCACTCCGATATTTGTTACGTGCGGGCCTCCGCAGAATTCCTTTGAGTATGCTGTTTGGAGCGAGTCACCGATAAAGTAGACATTTACTTCATCACCGTATTTTTCGCCAAAAAAGTGAAGCGCTCCGGTTTTCTCGGCTTCCGCAAACGGCAAAATTACTTTCTGCATTGGGAGCTTTGCCTGAATCTTCTCATTCACGATATCCTCCACTCGCTTTTTCTCTTCGTCGGTCATCTTTCGGCCAAACGCAAAGTCAAAGCGTAATCGTTCCGGCGTGATGTTACTTCCCTTCTGCCGAACCTCTTCGCCAAGAACATCACGAAGCGCTTGATGTAAGAGATGAGTGGCGGTGTGGTATTTGACCGAAATCTCACTTGTGTCCGCAAGCCCACCCTTAAACTTTTTCTCGCTTCCTGCTCGCGAAATTTCATGATGCTTCCTGAGCTCTTCGTCAAAACCAGCGGTATCCACCGCTAGCCCTCTTTCAGGTGCAAGGTCGGTAATCATATCGATAGGGAGTCCGTAAGAGGAAAACAGCATAAACGCGTCCTTTCCTGAAAGCATTTTTGATTCTACAACCTTTCCTGCAAGGCGGTTAAACTCCTTAAGGCCTGCGTCCAGTGTTTTACGGAATTTTTGTTCCTCGTTTCCGATTTCCTCCTCAATCATCGACTTTTTCTGTGCAAGTGAAGGGTATACGTCACTGTATGTTTCGACGATGGAAGACACGAGGTTTGGAAGAGTGTTTTCCTTAATTCCCAAAAGGTCCAAATGTCGGACCGCGCGACGAAGGAGACGCCTTGTGAAATATCCTTGGTCGGTATTTGAAGGATGTGCTCCATCGGCGATAAGGAAAACCGAGGCCCGCAAGTGCTCCGCCACGACGCGAAACGAGCGGAGGAAAGACGTATCGCCATACAATTTTCCCGAGGCGCTTTCCAGTGCCTTAGTGGTCGGAGTAAAGACATCAAGCGTAAACACATCGGCGTTGCCGCTTGAAGCAGCCGCAATACGCTCAAGTCCTCCGCCAAAATCAACGTTCCGTTGCGGGAGTCTCTCGAATCCTTTATCAGTTTTCCGGTACTCCATAAACACAGAGTTTCCGATTTCCATGAATCGGCCACAATCACAGTTCGGATGGCAAAAGTCGCCGAATCCAGGCAAAATGCACTTCTCGCCACTATCGGGGTAGAAGTCGAAAAAAATCTCACAGTCGGGGCCTCCCGGCTCGCCAGCGGGCATATTCTCGGGAACACCCGCGCGCGACCACCAATTTTTCCTCGCGTTGTAGTAAAAAATACGTCCACCTTGCATCCCGTTCCTCCCTCCCAGCTCCTCGGTAAGGAGCGCGACCACGCAAGCCTCGATATCGCGTTCACCAAATAGGGTTTGCAATACCTCCACCGATTCTGCGTCTTGTGGAATGCCGTTTTTTTCGTCCCCTGCGAAGGCCGTGAAATAAAGGCGGCTCGGGTCAAGTCCGATAGTAGCAGTCAAGAATTCAAAAACAAAACGGAGTTGCTCCTTCTTAAAATAATCGCCGAGTGACCAGTTTCCGAGCATTTCAAAAAAGGTCGTGTGTCGGTTGTCGCCCACCTCCTCAATATCCTGCGCGCGGAAGCACTTCTGGGAATCCGCAATCCGCGCTCCCGACGGGTGATTCGCGCCCAAAAGATATGGCACCATCGGTTGCATACCCGAACCGGTAAAAAGTGTCGTCGGGTCATTTTCGGGGACGAGCATAGCGCTCGGGACAATGGCGTGCCCTTTTGACTTGAAAAACTCGAGGTATTTCCTGCGAACTTCAGCGACGGTCATTTCGATATCCTAGCGCATTTTCGGGCAATAAAAAAGCCACCGGCAGTAGAGCCAGTGTTGGTGTAGAACACGTTCGCATTATTTTGCCTCTGTTGCCTTCGCAATGGCGGCAACGTTGATAAGGGTCGGAGTAATCAGCTTTTGAAACTCGCCAGCAGTTGTCTGTGAACCAACAGTATTGCCACTCGCCGTCTCCTTCGCGGCCCACTCGAGAATTGCCATGGCGTGGTCAAATAGCTCTCGCTTAGTTCGCAGTCCGGTTCGTCCCATAATTTCACCGATTTGCCCTAGTCGACATTCGAGTATTTCTACCTGAAAGCGAACCGTTGGCTGTTTGTGAAGTTCTGGATTTGAAGTTCGTCGGCGCCGCTTTTTTTCTTCGCTCATATCTTCTCTCGGTTGAGGATTTACTTCCGGTATAAAAACAGAAAAGACATCGATTGTCAAGGAAGGAAAACGATTATCGCGACGGTACATTTTTAGCACATAGCCACGGCTGTGGCGATGTCGCTAAATCAATTTGGTGCCCTCGGCGAGAAGAAGCTTGCGCTTTTCTGAGGTGCCACCACGGTTGTAGTCTCCAAGAGAGCCGTCGCTTTTAGTAACGCGATGGCAGGGAATCTTAGGGTCAAAGTTGGTTTTGAGGACGGAACCGACCGCGCGAAAGGCGCGTGGTGAGCCGATTTTCTCGGCTACTTGTTTGTAGGTTAACGTCTTTCCCTTTGGGATTTTTTGTACAACGGCAAAGACTTTTTGGGAGAAGGAGGTCATAAAAACAAAAGCACCCCACCTCAGTCCTCCCCTCTAAAGAGTGGGAGGAGGTAAGAACTAAAACAACGAAGCGGTGGGAGAAGAATCAGTCACTTTTGATTTTGGCTTAGTCAATTTTTCTGAAGATCCATTAGCAGAAGCAAAAGAAACCTCGGCAGCAGCCTTACGGTAATTGCAGTAGTCACAGAGTTTTGCCGGAGTGGGCACCTCATCCGAATCCAAGCATTTCTTTATTTCAAGCAGGGTCGGTTCAACCCAATCGGTTTTACCGGTATAGGGAATAATCTTTACGTCAAACTCGAGTTTGGCATCGAACGCTTCCCTATCCGTTTTGCCATTCACGTAGACAAAGTATCCCGTATCGGAAACCTTAAAGCCATTTTGGCGGAAGAGCCATTGATAGGTTTCCATTTGTCGCTTGTATCCGTCCTGCCAGTCCGCATCAAGACTGACCTCGCCGTCCTTGCTAGTCGCTTTATAGTCCACCACGATAAGCTCACCGCTCGGGTACACCCAGACATCATCAACTCCGCCCCGCACCAGAAAGCCCGTAGGCGCGTGATGAGTGCTGACACCGGCGCGTAGCGAGTCGCGCCACTCCTCTATCTTTGGATGCTGAAGCGGCACGGCATCAATTCTGTACTCCTTCATAAGTGGATGTGCGGTTCCCTTAGCGCGATGTCCATCAAATTCCTTTTTCAGGAGCTTATCAACAGCGCTGTTCAGGTTAAACGGAAATCCCGGCGGTCGTGCTACACCAAGCTTGTTATCCACATAAAAACAGCGTGAACACTGCATAAAGAGGTCAATTTTTGACCTCGAAAGCTTCCAGTTTGGCCCGCCGTAATTCCAGTCGGGCTTTCGGTGAGGTTTGTAGTATTCGGACATAACTCTGCGAGAATAATCAATAGCCAATTATCAACAATCAAAAATCAATCCAGCCCTGCCAATTGGTGATTGGGTATTGGTGTTTAATTATTACCTTATGCCGGACATATCGCATTACTTTCCGCTTCAACTTCTCCAATGAGATGGTCAGGAAATCCGAGTGCGCGGAGTCTGTCCTTGTTGTCACGTACACTCTCGCAAAGCACAATCCCCTGTTCCATAAGTGTCTGCTTCTGGCTGTCGGAGAGGGTTGTAAGACAGGTAATCGGATGTACACCCGTTTGTTCAATAAAGTCGTGCAGATTTCCCGTTTTCGGGTAATTCCAACCAAGAAGTCTCATTCCACTACATTCGGCGTATCGTACCGCCTTCTCCGTAAACTTGGTGTTGGTAATCAACCATCCCTCATCAAGCTTCCGCTCCTTTCCGTACTGAAAGGTAGAAGCCATCAAATCGTCAATGCGTGCCTTCACATAGAGCACCACCTTCAGGTCTGACTTGTACGCCAACTCGTGATGATACTTCGCCTCGGACATAATCAGCTTGTCCGCATTCCATGCGACAATATCGATTTCGTGGTCGACACACTTACCCTGCACTATCTGGTCAATTTGCACCGAAAAGCCTTTTCGCTTGAATATCTCACCCACCAGTTTCTCGAAGGGAAATCCGGTCGGTCCAAGGGCCAGAAGTGAACGCCTGAGGGAATAGCGTACCGCGGCGGATTTCTCTCTGGCGCGCAACACTGAAAAAGCGTGGCGATAAATATCGTCGGTGGTCATTCCGCTTACGAGCTCCTTACGCACATGTTCCGCCACGGCTGAAGCAATGTCCTCGTCGGCTCCCGAAACCCGGAGTGATTCCGCGAGCTTTGAGAGGTCAAAGCTTTCGCGTGTTCCATCCGCCTTAACGATTTCGACTGTGTTCTCAGGCATACGGGTAGTATACCTCCCGGAGCTTTCGGCTACTAGATGCCCACTGTGAGCAAGCTACTTTCCGAAAACTTTTACGCGATACTACCTCCTCCGATAAGGATATCGCCGTCATAGAGTACGAGCGACTGCCCTGGGGCAACAGTTTGCTTGGACACAAACCGAAGTATGAATTTCGAGTTATGCATTTTAAGTACAGCCTGTTGAAGTGATTGGCGATAGCGGGTCCTGACATTGTATGCTTTTCCGTTCTGCGGTGCGGTAAGCCAGTTACAGTCCCTAACAGCAACCTCAGTAACGGTTCCATCAAGGACACCTTGGGGGGATTTTTGGGAAACAGTGAGTGTATTTTTTTTGACATCCTTTCCTATAACGTAATACGGCTGACTCCCCAGGAGTACGTTGGTACGCTTGCAGCTCTTCACTGCCTCAAAGGAGAGACGCTCTCCAATGGTAACGAACTCGACGCCCTCATGTCCGCCGATGACTTTTCCGTGCTCGTCCAGGACCTTTCCTTTCTTCGGTTTGATGTAGTACGAAAGAAATTCCTTCATATCCACCTTGCCGATGAAGCAGAGCCCCTGACTATCTTTTTTATCGGCAGTGATGAGTCCGAATTTTTTCGCGAGCTTCCGCACCTCTGGTTTTTTCAAGTCGCCGACGGGGAACAGGATATGCGGGAGTTGCTCTTTTTTGATTTGCCAGAGGAAGTAACTCTGGTCCTTTTCTTTATTTGTAGACGCTAGAAGCTGAAACCTAGAACCTGAAAGCTTCCTAACTCGCGCGTAATGCCCAGTGGCGATGTAGTCAGCACCATTTGCAAGTGCATACTTGTAAAACCCGCCAAACTTTATGAAACGATTGCACATCACATCCGGATTAGGGGTCTTCCCCATCTTATATTCGCGTATCATGTAGTCCACGACCTCCTTCTTGTACTCCTTTTCAAGGTCCAATTCCACGAAGGGAATACTAAGTTTTGCGCAGACCCTCATTGCGTCGAGACGGTCGTCTTTCCATGTACATTCAAAAAAGTCCGGTTGCCACACGCGAATGAAAACGCCGGTAACATCATAGCCGGTGTTTTTGAGTAACAGTGCTGAAACCGAACTGTCGACTCCTCCCGAAAGCCCAACGAACACTTTTTTGCCCTTTTCGTGCATTGCTACGTTATAGCAGAAGTCCAGAATATTGACAAATCACCCTTTTTATATTATTTGACACGCCTACGCCTCAATTACTTCCCTAAATACTTCGCCCGATTTGTCAGGTGCTCCGCGTGCGTCCTCGCATAATGCATCACACCTTCGCTGTCGGTGAGGTAGTACAGATAGACTGTCTTGTTTGGGTGCACAGAGGCAGAAATCGCATCGAAACTTGGGTTATTGATGGGTCCTGGTGGAAGTCCCGCGTACTTATACGTATTGTAGGGAGAATCAACCTTCAGGTCCTCGGTTGTCACTTCAAACGTATTTTTCCCGAGAATATAGGGGAACACAGCATCCACCTGAAGGAGCATACCCAGTTCCATTCGGCGCCACAGAATTCCGGAAATCTCCCTCCGCGTTTCGGATGTCCTTGCTTCGCCCTCGATAAGAGAGGCCATTATTAGAATATCCTGCGGGGTCTTACCTGAGCGTTCAAGAGCAGTCCTCAACGGCAGAATCCGCTTCTCGAAATTTTGTGTAAGCTCCGTGATAATGTCTTCTTCGGTCGCATTCTGCTGGAACACGTAGGTATCTGGGAATAAATATCCTTCTTTTTTCTTCGTGAGTTCGACAAAACGCACACGGTCAAGTCTTGGAAGTGATTTCACTAGTAGCGATGCAACCTCGGCATTCGAGAGACCTTCCGGAATAGTCACGCGGATTTCCGATACGTTTTGAATTCCACCGGAAAAGCGCTTTGCCACTTCATAGACAGAAATCGGGTCGGAAAAATGGTACTCTCCTGCCTTGAGGCCACTGTTTCCGCCAAGGAGCAGACTAAGTATCTTAAACAAGAACGATGAGCGAATAACTTCCTTTTCCTCGAGCAAAACCGCGGTTTCGCTTATCGTCATTCCCTTCGGTATCGTAACGACAAAACCCGACGGAAAGGCCGAAGGTGGAGTTTGGGCGAAAACAAGTACCGAGAAAACAGCGACAACAAGCACTCCCCCTCCTATGCAGATTCGCCACAAAAAGCTTCCCGTTCGCCTTACCTTAGGTTCATGAGCCGCGTCTTTTTGCTCAAGCAGAGAATCAAGAGCGGAATCAACGCTTGTGGTTTCTTCGTTATGTGACATTTCAGGCATGCGGAAAATTCAAAAGCATTATACCGGCAAGTTTGCCGGTGGCTCCACCTTCTTGGACGGAATGCGTTCGAAGGTCGGCGTGGTGACAACCTGGCCCGGGATGTGGTAAATGGTGGCCAACTCTTCGCATGTCAGTATAAAGGGTCGTGATTTCCAATTCCGGAATGGCGCGTAAAAGAAGGAACGTCGGCGGAAAGCATCAATGAAATATGTGGCATACTTTGTAATATAGATTTTCATCATCTTCTCTTTAAGCCCGAAGAGAAAAAGAAAATCTTTCGTCGAATCTTGAAGGTCAGTCCACGAGTTGGCGTCAAGCTTGAATCCATTAAGCAGGTTTGAATTAAACGGCTTTCGGAAGGTACCGAGAAGACCAGAAATACTTGAGGAAATGAGGTGAAAGGCTTCTTTCTCTGCGTGGTAGCAAAGTCTGATGGAACAGAGGAAGGCTCGCTTGTCGAGGCTCCGTTCGATAGCCTCCACCTGCTTTTTTTCCCCCTCGGTGAGGGTCGGGATAATAGGAAAGCCGGTTGCAGTCTGAGAACGCGAGCTTTTGGTCTTCGGGTCACGCCTCATGATCTTGTTCACCTCAGCGTGGCCTTCCGCAATCCAATCCTTGTCCTTGAACATCTGTCCTTCTTTAATTCCGCGGATTTTGTACGCCTGCGAGAGTATCTGAATCCAGACCTCCTCGCCTTTTTTCATTGAACCAAGGTACTCGAGCAGTGTCGAAAGCGGGTCGACCTTATATTCCTCCTCGGTTTCCTTATCGAGGCCGTAGTCAATATAGGTCATAATCGGATACGGGTCGGGCTTTTGGAGAATAAAGTGGGTTCCCCACATAAAATTGTTGGGTGGGTCGTATACCTTTTTCTTGGTGTAGTCTTCAGACTCGACGATTTCAACTGTTGGGTACTGGGCGTACATCTGCGCCTCAAAAGAATTACGGTACTTCGCCCATGTCCAAACATAGAAATGGATATCACCTCCGAACGAGGCAATCTCATACGAAAACCATGGACGCACTTTTCCGTCCCAATACGTTTCCACGTAATCGACGCTCCCCGTCTCGTACATGGCCATAAAGAAAAGCTCCATCGCCTTTGGGGTTTTTTCTATTATCTTCGGTATCCTGATTTCCAGAAGCACTTCTCCGACCCTCCCCAAGAAACCCAGCCGAATATATTTAAGCCACAATTCCAGGAAAATTTTCAACAAAAAAAGTGGGAGCCAAATCGGATACCATGTGTAAATGAAGCCGGAAACTTGCCACCATAACGTACCCAGGGGAATGCGGACTCCCTTAGCATACACGTACAAGCCGATGGCGAAGGTTGTCAGTCCTGAACCCACCAGGAGAAACCAGAGTCCCTTGCCGTGGCCGTGAGGCATAGCGAACATTTCATGAGCAAGTTCACCCGCGATTTCAACGAGTTCCTCCGCGTAATGCATACAGCGATGCCAAAGAGTATGTTTGTGAGCCATGATTGATTTTTAAGGAGTACAACGATAATCCGGCAGTTTCAGGTGAGGTGATTAAGAACCTATACTCCACTTCGCTCCAGTAGGTTCTATAAGTATACCAAGTGTACGCAAAACAAAAAACTCTCTCGTCCCTGCTCTGCAGGGTCGAACAAACAAAAAACATCCCCTCGGGGATGTTTTTTGTTCTAGTCGTGCACTCCTGTTACTGCGCAATCGAGTATCTTCCCTCTTTGTCTTTCTTGAAAAATTTTGGGTTCTGCAAGTTTACGAGAATCGTATTTTCCTTCACGTAGCGCTCCTTTAGGACCTTACTCACGATATCCTCTTTGGTAAGCGGTCCGCTCTTCTCAATAATTTTCCGTATAACATCCTTTACCACCCCGCTCATATATCCCCATTCAGCAAGCGCATAGAGACCACGACCGACGAGAATAAAGCGGGAATCTTTAATCAGTTCATTGTGCGTCGTGGCCACGTGCGCTTTCCTGCCAAAAAGCTTTTCGATGGATTTCGCAACCTCACGGAAGTGGATGGGAGAGCCGTGCTTCCGAAGAACCAAAAAGGCGTAGTCGCGCATACCTTTCGCGCGGATGTTCGGTGATGTGTGGAGACCCCACTCGCCGAGCGGATTCTTCGCAATGACCTTGGAAAGGTTAAGGTATCGGCGGACAATGCTTTCGTGTTTCAAGTGGTCCGCAACATCCTCAACGTGAGTTAAAAACTGGGCAATAATGTCGAGTTCCGAGACGAGGTCGTTGTCGTTTAGGCTCTTGTAGAGTTTTCGAAGAGCGTCACGCACCTTACCTGCAAGAGACTCGTCAATATACCAGCGGTGTTTAAAATGCTCGTCTTCCTTTTCCTTCTTGAACGCTTCTCCAACAACGAGCAAAAAGTGAATATGGTTTTGCGCGCTTTTGTCCGGTGAGGCGTGAGGAAGAAGTTCTTCTTCGGCAATGATGCCGCCGAGCGAATGAATGAGTTGTTCAAGTTCCGAAAACACCGGCTTTTCCTTCTGGTACGCGAGCGCCTTGCGGATACTCATCAGCGCGTAATTCTCAATCTGGCGGACACGCTCACGGGTAACGCCGTATTTCTTGCCGATAGCTTCAAGAGTCATCTTTTTAGATGACTCTCCAAGTCCATAGCGACTCACAATCACATCACGAGCGCGATCCGGAAGAGCTGAAAGCAAGCGTTTAACCACCTGCTTCGGCTTGAAGGTAAGGGCTGGAGGCGTCGTTATCGTGATTGTCTTGTTCATACGTATGTGCTCCGCCTTCGACGGACAGAACCTGTAGTTAAGCCTGCCATTTGGCAGGCGGTTGCTAGTCTTTGTTTCCTATTTTTAACATATTCACAATTCCTGTCAAGTCCTGCAAAATTCTGAAGCTTTGACCACGGGAGTCTTTACGCATTTGATAAAAAACAGTTTAATACGTTGTTCAAGAAAATGCAAAAGTTCCCCCTCCCACCCAAAATATGTGTATGGAAGCTTCGTGTGCCATCAGGAATCCTTCACGACGATGTTCAACAAACGGTCCGGCACCACAATCACTTTTACAATGGTCTTACCCTCAGTCCATTTCCGTACTGACGACAGCGCGAGCGCAATTTCTTGTATTCGTTCATTAGGTTCGCCTCTCTTTGCGGTAAAGCTTTCGCGGGTCTTGCCGTTCACCTGCACGATGATTGTAATAGGCGCACTCGTGGCGATTTTTTCACTGTACTCCGGCCATGACTCGGAATGAATGCTTTTCTTGTAACCAAGATGTCCCCAGAGCTCCTCAGTGAGATGGGGAGCGAAGGGAGCCAAGAGTTTCAGAAACGTTTTGAACGTTTCCGCTGAAATAGCTTCCTTTCCTTCAAGTGAATTGAGTAAAATCATCAGACCACTGACAGCAGTATTGAACCGGAAGGCCTCAATATCCTCCCCTACCTTCTTTATTGTCTGGTGCAGGAGCGAAGCTGACACGAGTGCCGTTTCATCAGCGGTTTCCTTACTGATTTTTTCGCGGAGTTTCCAGACACGCTCCAAAAAACGTCGGGACCCGACAAGGCTGTCGGAATTCCACGCAATCGCCTGATTGAACGGCCCCATGAACATCTCATACACCCGAAGCGAATCGGCACCAAAGCGGTCTACGATTTCATCTGGGTTCACCACATTACTAAAACGCTTGCTCATCTTCCTTCCATCCGAGGCAAGAATAAGTCCGACGTTTTGAAGGCGCTGAAATGGTTCCTCCGTACTGACCGCACCAATATCGAAGAGGAATTTATGCCAAAAACGTGCGTAAATAAGATGCCTTGTGGCATGTTCAGCTCCTCCCACGTACATATCCACGGGTTGCCAATATTTTTCCGCTCTTTGTGAGGTAAACCGCTTTCGGTTTTTCGGGTCGGTATAGCGAAGATAGTACCAGCACGAACCCGCCCACTGCGGCATTGTGTTGGTTTCGCGTTTTGCCGGTCCTTTGCACTTTGGGCACTTCACATTCACCCACTTTTCAATTCTCGCGAGTGGTGACTCCCCTGTTCCCGCAGGGGCGTAGGACTTCACGTTCGGAAGCTTCACCGGCAGGTCCTTCTCGGGAACGGGAACGACGCCGCACTTTGGACAATGAATAAGTGGAATCGGCTCACCCCAGTAGCGTTGGCGTGAAAATACCCAGTCGCGGAGCTTGTAGTTCGTTACCGTCGTTCCCCCGACAAAAGAGGCGATTTTCTCCTTTGCATCCTCATTTAACAATCCGTCAAATTGGCCTGAGTTAACAAGTAGACCACCACCGAGATGCACAAAACCTGACTTACGAATACTTTCAATCTTAGCTTCGGTGAGACCAGGAAAAATCTCAGCCACGGAATTAACTTGAGCTATAACGGGTTTAATTTTTAGGTCAAATCTTAGAGCAAACTGTAAATCCCTCTGGTCGTGTGCGGGCACCGCCATAACCGCCCCTGTTCCATAGTCAGCAAGAACATAATCGGCTATCCAAACAGGAATCTCTTCCTGGTTGACAGGGTTAATTGCCTTTATTCCCATCAGCTGTACTCCAGTCTTTTCCTTTCCTTCCGCCGTTCGTTCAATCTGTGTTTTGTTTTTTACCTCAGCTTGATACTTTTCGACCTCTTCAAAATTTGAAATCAAAGCCTCAAGTTTTTTCAGAATAGGATGCTCAGGTGCGAGTATGAGATAAGTGACTCCAAACAGTGTATCCGCCCTGGTGGTGAAGACTTTTATCTTCTCTTCAACTTTCAACTTTAAACTTTCAACTTTAAACTCTATCTCCGCTCCCTCAGAGCGTCCTATCCAATTGCGCTGTGATTCCTTGATATATTCAGGCCAGTTAAGGGTATCGAGACCGGAGAGAAGCCTGTCGGCGTATTTTGTTATGCGAAGCACCCATTGCGGAATGGGACGTTTCTCGACAACGGAGCCGCAACGTTCGCACGTTCCGTCCTCCAAGTCCTCGTTGGCAAGGCCGGTCTGGCACGAAGGACACCAGTTAATCGGCTCGTGGGATTGGAATGCAAGACCCGCTTTGTACATCTGGAGGAAAATCCACTGCGTCCACTTGTAGTAGCCGGGGTCGGTGGTGTTTATCTCTCGGCTCCAGTCGTAGTTGAAGCCGATTTTTTGAAGTTGGGACTTAAAACGCTTGATATTCTTTTTTACCGCGACCGCCGGATGAATCTTGTTCTTTATCGCATAGTTCTCTGCGGGAAGTCCAAATGCGTCCCAGCCCATGGGGTGCAAAATGTTGTAACCCTGCATTCTTTTGAGGCGAGAGTAGACGTCCGTCGCGATGTACCCCTTAGGGTGACCGACGTGAAGCCCGTCGCCCGATGGGTACGGGAACATATCAAGAACGTAGGATTTCTTTCCGTTACCCCGTTTGGTCTTATACAGATCGGTGGATTCCCAGACCTTCTGCCATTTCTTTTCAATTTTGTTGTGGTCGTACTTATTCATAGGTGGCTTGACCCGGTAGAAGTGTCCAAGAGAGAGCGTAAATTCTAACCGTGTCGTCGTCTATATCGAAGTCATCATACAATCTTTCGTACCTTTTTCAAAAGGGGCTCGAATCGTGCCCTACATTCAGAAAGAAAAATGCCAACAGGAAAGACCCGTCGGCACCAGTGCACACCGTTAATTAGTGTGTGCTCGAAATATAAGATATAAAACCATACCGGCAAAAGTGAGGATAGCCATTATTGCAGGCCAAACCGCATTTTTGGCAGTTCCCCCTACATGCGGTGAATATGGTTCTGCGGAGTGCGTTGTTCGAAAGAGTGTTCCAAGAGGTAGCTTTCTTTTCATGGCAAGATTTTGTGCTTCGTTTTCTCAAGCTTCCGGATACCCTTGAAGCAGTACTGGAAGTTACTTCTAAAAGACTAGCAAGGCTGCAATATCTTGTCAAAGTAGCTATTTTGTTGTCTCTTTGTTTATATTTTGAATTCAATCACATCGCCATCTTTCACAATATATTCTTTTCCTTCCGTGCGTAGGCATCCTTTTTCCCTCGCTGCGGCATAAGAACCGACTTCAAGTAACTTATTCCATTCGATTACTTCTGCCCTTACGAATTTATCTTTGAAGTCTGTATGAATTGCGGTTCCCGCAAGCGGAGCGGTCCATCCACGTTCTATCACCCATCCGCGCGTTTCGTCTTCTCCTGTAGTGAAGTAGGTAATGAGTCCAAGCATATCGTAACCGGCTCGAATCAGGCTGTTTACCCCGTCGTCCTTTCCACCAAGCTCCTTTCGGAACATTTCTTTCTCCTCCCCCACCAATTCCTTGAGGTCTTCTTCAATCTTCGCGTCAACCAAAACGTAACTTGAGTTCGTGCTTTTCAAAAACTGCATCAACTTCTCGAAGCGGGGGTCACCGAGTTCGTCAAGATTCTTACCTCCGCCCTTCTTGTTCAGCACATACAAAATTGGCTTCACGGTTAAAAGGTTGAGCTGTTGTATCAACGGCCTCTCAAATTCGCTTAGTTCCACTGTTCGGGTAAGTTTGCCGTCTTGAAGTGCTTTTTCCAGCCGAGCTAATGCCTCATTTTCAATTATCGCGTTTTTTACTCCTTTCTTGATGTCGGACTTGATGTTGTGCAGGCGTTTAGAAACCGTCTGAAGGTCGGCGAGAATAAGTTCAAGGTTAATAACTTCGACATCCTTCAGCGGGTCAATTTTGTTGTCGACATGAATAATATCGGAATCTTCAAAAATACGGACGACTTCCGCGATTGCATCGGTCTCTCTGATATTGGTCAAAAACTGGTTTCCAAGTCCCTCACCTTCTGATGCTCCTTTGACTAACCCCGCAATGTCGACAAATTCTACCGACGCGGGAACCGTCTTTTTTGATTTGCTGAACTCGGAGAGTTTCCAAAGTCGGTCATCAGGTACGGCGACAACGCCAACCGACGGGTCAATCGTGGCGAATGGGTAGTTGGCGGCGAGCACGCTCTTTTTGGTGAGCGCGTTGAACAACGTGGACTTCCCCACATTCGGCAACCCGACAATTCCGATGCTCAAAGACATAGCTGATTAGCTTACTAGCTTCTTAAGCGTTTAGCAAAAGATTAGTAGGCAGTGTGACCCCAGTGGTGGAACCTACGTTTCCATTTTTCAACCTTTTGCTCACTGATGAATTTCAGCGGGCCGATTTTCTTTACCCACACCCTGAATCCCGAGAACCAGAGGGTTCCCTTTCGGATTTCGTTGGTCGTATCGCCAAAAATAACACGTGCAAGAAAAGGTGGCGAATCCGAAAGCACGAACACCCTGGCAGTCTTTCCTCTCAAAAGTGGCTTCCACAAAAGTCCGGCAAAAGGGCCGGTTTTATAGAATTGATACGCAAACTTCGGAAGCCATATACGGTCAAACATACCTTTTAGGAGTGCGGGCATCGTTGACCACCACGATGGATACACAATGACAAAATGGTCCGCCCAGGCGATATCTTCCTGAAGCTTCAGAAGGTCGGGTTCGAGTTCCTGCCGTACCTTGTATCCTTTGTGCAAAATCGGGTCAAAGGAAAGCTCGCCGAGGTTGGTACGCCGGACCTCGTGACCGCGTTCCTCCGCGCCATACGCATAGCTGGTCGCAAATTCTGAACTCAAACTATCGCTGTCTGGGTGCCCCACAAGAACAAAAATTTTTTTCTTTTTCATTATTACGAGGAAATATCAGTAAACAAAGTGACTGACGGGAGTGTTTTCAAAAACATTGCCGGAAAGTCGTGAATGGGTCTCCGACCATCCAGAAATGTCAGTAGTGCTTCCGCTTTTTCTCTTCCCACAGCGTACAGTATAACATCTGATGCCTTTGCTATAAGACTACATGTTGCGGTGACGCGTTCGGGAAACGGTCCGTAGCCGGTTTTGTATCCTACCGCAAGGGTATCCGGCGTAAAAAATAGTTTTTGAAAACTATCCGCGTCCGAAAACGGGACAATACCGGCTGTGTGACCATCAGAACCCATTCCAACAGTTACTACAATCTTTCCTGTTGGATATTTCACCCTCCAGTCCTTTAAGAATGTATCAAATCGCTTCCCCGCTTCTTCTACTGCTCCGCCGAAAGGGTCGAAGACCGTAGCTCCCATTTTTTTAAGTGCGAGAAAATATGCAGTCTTCTGTAATTTACAGAAATTCCTATTTGTCTCGTCTTCGGTGTAGTGTTCGTCCAGTACCGAAACAGTGAGTTCTGCATTTTCTGAAAGTATCGATGGCTCCACTAGTGCGAGAGCCGATCCACCCGAAGACAAAAAAAGCACCGGAATATTTTTGTATTCCTTAAAAAGCTTAGCGAGAGCATCGGTTGCCTCTTGTTTTGGGTTTGTGGAGTAGATGACTTTCAATAGAGTTAATGTCCCTTCCCTTCAGGCGAGGAAGTTTTTTATGTGGTGTTTTTTAAAAAAGGCAGAACTCATTTTGCGGAGAACCACGAAAACTACGATGTGACTGAAAACTATGACGGCCAATGGTTCTACATCAATTACTACATTGACCAGTATAAAAGCTATATTATCATGTCCTTTCAATTAAAATCTTGGCTTCAACAATAATATTATTTTTGAATTTTATTCCAAGCCATTCATCATCAGTAGATACAAATCTCCGTTTTGGTCCCAACCAATACACATAATCATAATCGCTAAAGTAACCAGTTGGTTTAGGAACACCCAATAACTCATCGACCTGATTTTTCGACATACCCACAAGCTCATGTTTCCTGAGCAAGTCATCTACCATTCTAAGTCGTATCGAGTTCTCCCAATTGTCTACTAACTGTTCATCCTTCCACGAAGCAGAATCAAATTGTGTTCGGTGAGCATAGTCAGAAATAACTGGCACTAAAAAGAGGTAACCAATTATAGAAACATAGACGAGAGCGAGTCCGAGAAAAAAAGAAAGTGATCGTGCGAAGTTTCTTTTTAAAATATCGACAATAAAGACGATTCCCAACACAACCCAGGGCGAATAAGCAAGAAAAGATGCGATATGTCCTAGAACTGTTGGCTGAAAATCAAAGCCGACGAATCTTAAACCCTTTAGCCAATAACCTTGTATGAAAAAATCGGCAACGAAAACTACTATACCTAAACCAAGAAAAGTGAAAAATGTTCTCTTTGTAAAATGAAAATATTTTGTCATACTCATTTCATTAAATTCTCAATTGCGACATCAGGGGCTCTTGCGTCAGATAAGTGTGACAACTACCCTTTCTGGATCTCTAGGCAGTCGAATAGTGACATGTAAACCTCTTTAAAGAAAATCGGTAGTCGCGCATTAGCCCGGCTGATTACATGATAACAGTAGTCTCCACTGTTGTGTGACAAGCTCCATCCATCCATGTATGTCACGTCTTTTTGAACCGGTGAGCCTACCATTACCCAGGTTTTGCGCAAAGAACGCATTCCACTCTCTACCAGGCACTCAACCCCGACAAGCTTGTCGCGCAGATTTCTTCGGCGAAACATATGTGAGTCCTCAAGGGTTTTTATCAGGCACTGAGAATTATGGTCACGTACGAGGGGGTTCTTGCAATTATTATATATTTATGTTCTAATCATCTATAGATGGTCCTCCTATATTTATGGCCGCAATGGACATAAAAAAGGAGGTATCGATAACAAAACCAGTGAGACATAGGAGAAACATCATGAGTAGCCAGAGTAGCTTGTACATTACTGCTAAGAATAGTGTTACTGACTCAGTCGTTGCGCCAAAGGGAGGCATTCTTTGCATCCTCTACCCGTACGTGGAAGTTGAATGGGATATGCCTTGGAGGGATCAGGTGAGGGGCGCCGGACCAAACACAGACGAAAGTGGCAACATTTGGAATGTTGGCCATCTCTATCAGCCGGACGGAACGATGGATATTAAACCAAGACTTATTTTGCTCAACTATCCGAATGGTGGTGGGAATTTGCCTAAAGCACTGAAATGGGCGCGAAGCCAAGGCTTGGAAAATACTTGGCCGCAAGAAGCCTTCGCGATCGGCAAGCAACATCCCGAATTTAGGGAAAACGTCAAACAGGGACTTGCAGTAAATGTTGTAGCAACTACTAAGTGTGTTTTTCTAGAGCCCAAACGTACGTTGGTCTGCTGTGTCTGGTTTGGTAAAAAAGCTGGTTGGCGTCAGGCAGCCACACACGGTCCAGAACAGTTTTGCTCGTTATACACGTGGTTTGCCTTTCGTAGGTGACCGACTCTAAAAAAGCATCGGCCGGGTTCGTTCACGCGAACCCGGTCAATTTTTTATACTTTTGGGCATTTGTGCTTGGGACATTCCTGTGCGAATCTTTCTCTCATGTCAGCGCCGAACGTAAACGTATATCTCCAGAAGACTGGAAGCGAGAGTAACCTGTCGCTAATTAGCCTAGCTGATTATATAATAACAGTAGTCTCCATTGCCTGTATTGACTGAATATCGATTTGCTGATGGTCGCCATCAAGTAATTTTTTGTAGGCAACTAAATCTTTTTTGGGAATTACTGGTACCTCTAATCCCAAAAAAGTTCTGTTTACTGCTTTAGAAAAATCGGTGCTGAAGTCAATCCATGTATCACGGTTTTTAGTAGAGATTTTAGCATTTCCGCCACCAATATCTATTTCTTGCCCAGCATAATCTAGGGTTACAAGATATAAATCCCATTTTCGATCAATATAGTGTTCGGGACCATACATAATATATGGTTTTACATCTGCCCTTATTTTTTCAAAGCAATCTTCCGGTATACGTATATCAATGTCATTCAATTCTCGCGGGGAGCCATAAATTTTTGCCGCACAACCTCCAGAAATTTGAAATGGTACTTGATGCTTTCTTAAGACACCAACAATCCATTCTAAAGCCTGTTTCGTGTCTCTCTTGAGTTTAGGGCTCATATAGGTATCTTATCAAATCGCCAACCGACACCCCGATAGCTTTCGCCAATGTTGCCCTTTCGGACGGAGAAGTTTCAATTTGTGGACCTGGGGGGAATCGCACCCCCGATTCGACTATGCCATAGTCGCGTGTTACTACTATACTACAGGCCCTTTGTGAATTACTTTTGCAATCGCTCTCAATTCCAGAGACAGGTCTGCCGAAAAATAATTAATACGGCAAACTCCCCGATAACCGGACTTTTTAGTTGGCTTTCCAATGGTGCGAGGATCAACCTGGGACTTGCAAAACCTACCTTCCGGAATTTTAGTAACTTTCTCCCAAAAGCGAGCTAGTTCAGCGATGTTTTGGTCAGCCCTGCATTGCACGGTACAGCGCAATTTTTGCTCGTCAATACTATAGCAGAAACGTAGAAGATGTAAAAACAGACTAATAATGTAGGGGTCAGAATTTCCGAAAGTGATACCCCCTTTTTGCGAGCGGGAACCCTCGGTAATGTAGAGAATAGCAAGAACAATCCTCCCCACCTTTTTGTCTTTTAATGCCTTTGCAAAACCTCTTACTCGCTCTGTAATGGAGCTAATATACAAGTGTCGCTTTTCCTTATTTACAGACCAAGCCTTCAAGCGCGATATTTCCAATGATTTCAAATTCTGCTTCTGTATTCTTTCGCGTTGGACCAAAGTTAGTTCCAGGTCTTGGAACCAGTAGGAAAGAACTCCTTTGGAGATGCCTGTTCCTAATTCTTTTTGGATTTCTGGGTACGTTTTACCCTGTTTTCTAAGCAAGACTGCAAGTTCCCGTTCTTCTATTGGTCTCATGTCAATATTGTACCATAGACCATACTCATGTGATATGAAAAAGCCGGTTGAGCTTGCGCACAACCGACCGTGTAGGACTTCATAGTACCTGAGCTATCTCAAATTCAATATTGGACCGCCAATATCGCAACGAAATATCGGTCGCTCGTTTCCGAATCTAATTTCGTTTGCTGCACGATATGCTGTCAGTCTGGCTTCTTCAAGCGTTTCCGCCCAGGTGGTAAGTCCGAGGACGCGACCTCCGTTAACGACTACGTTTCCTTCTCGTAAGGTAGTTCCAGCATGGAACGGCTTCAGATTGGGGTACTGCGTCAAGGTATTAAGTCCACTGATCATCCGACCTTTCTCTTTGGAGCTGTCGCCCGGATAGCCTTTTGATGCTAAGACCACACAAACTGAGCTGCCTGGTTTCCATGTGATATCAAGATTACAAAGGTTTCCGTCGATACTTGCCTGTATGATTTCAACAAGGTCGGTTTCCAGCCGCACAAGATGTGTCTGAGCCTCGCTGTCTCCAAAGCGAGCATTGAATTCCAGAACCTTTGGACCTTGCGCAGTCAGCATAACTCCAGGATACAGAACCCCTCGGAAATCAATTCCTTCCTTTTTGCAACCAATCAACCATGGAGTCATGATGGCTTTAGCGATGTCAAGGTATTCCTCGGACGTAAGATGCGGGTCAGGAGAGACGGTTCCCATTCCTCCGGTGTTTGGACCCACTCCTGCTTCTCCGATTGACTTGTGATCCACCGAGCTGGGCATAAGTTGTGCAGTCCTTCCGTCGCAGAAGAAGTGTAGCGAGGTTTCCCGTCCCTGCAGTAATTCCTGCACTACGATGAGTTCTCCCGCGGGTCCAAGCTTCCGGATTACGGAGATTGCATCCCGTACTTCCTGTTCCGTGTGACAAACGAAAGCTCCTTTGCCAAGGGCGAGACCGTCTGCCTTCAGCACACACTGCCACCTTAGTCTCCGTGCAAACGCAAGAACGTCCGCCTCGGAGCGAAAAGATTCACCCATGGCGCAAGGTACTCCATACTGCTCGCAAAACCACTGACTCCATGCCTTAGAGCACTCAAACTTTGCTGCCCGCTGATTCTGTCCCCAGATGCGGAATCCCCCCGCCTGAAACCGGTCAACGATGCCGAGTCCGAGCGGGTCTTCCTCACTACAGATGACAAGGTCGGGCTTTTGTTCCTTCGCCAACACCAACTGTTTCTCAACATCGGCAGGTCCTACCGGGAAGCACACAACCGCGTCACCGTTGAGGAGCTTTTCTCCCGCGATGCCTGCGTTCCCAGGAGCGCAATAAAGCGCGGTAACTTGCATCGATTGAAGCAACTTCCATACAAGAGCGTGAACACGCCCACAGCCACCGACAACATGAATTTTCATAAGAGCTTTCGATCCTTCATTGGTTGAATTTCTGTTCGACACTCACTCTAGCCCAGCTGGCAGAAAAAGAAAAGCCGGACGATTTCCGGCTTTCTTATAGGCTAATTCGCACGAATTAGCCTATGGGCGAGACCTCTTTTATTATGTAAAGCAAACTCTATTTTCTTATTCGGCGAATAGGAAAATGAACGAGAAGAAGCCGCTATCTCAAAAGAATTGTGGGTCGGCTATCACCCGATACCTCCATAAACCCGCCAGCAATTTCAAATGTTTTCGGCTTGTCTTCGAAATTCGCGCGGATAGTTTCTTTCGCAAGATGCGACACGAGTGGAACGTATGCGGAAGCACGGCAATTTCACCCGACTTGGTGGGCATAGTAACGGAATCAACGTAGTAGTTGTACACGACTTCTTTGAGAGAGACGATTTTGAGTTGGAGTCCCGTAGCCGTTTTTTAGCTAGATTTTAGGGTTCGCACACATGTTAATAAGTTGCTGTCCTCGGATGGGACCAAAGTCGGATAAGATGTTGTTATCCTCCCCTTTGATATACTTGCAACCAACAAGATTGCCTGCGCCCAGCATTTCTTCACCCACCAGATATTCACATCTTTTTACCTCAGATGTGTCTAACATTTGGGAGCAAGCGACCGGGTCCATCTTCTTTTTAGCCTTGTCAATGACACAAATACGCTGTTCCGAATCTCTAGATTCCCCAAGAGAGACGTTGACCCGACAGTCGGTCACGGCTAGGACAAATTTTGAAGCGTAACTATACGACACAGAGAATAAAATAGTGAGCACACCTGCAGTTACTACAGCTCCGAGCAAGGCCTTTAGGGACGAAGTATCAGCTCCGAGTCTTTTTCTGGCTGCTAAGAAAAGCCCAGCCACCACTGTAGTGATCAGTAGCGCGAATACAGCGAACCAAAACATTTTCCTGATGTCGTAATCAGCAATCCAGAAATTGGTTGCCAGTGCATACATAAGCGCGACTACGAGGGCCACAAAAAATCGGGAGGAACCGCTATTTCTAAACGGAAAAAGAATTAAAATCTGAAGTAAGAGTGCCAGAAGTCCCGCAACTGCTATTCCTGCAAATATAGGCAACCAACCACCCCCATCAGCTTGTGTGATGATAGGTACACTAAAGAGTGCCAAAAACAAAATAAATTTCATAAAATTACTGGAGTAACGATTTTAGACCGTATCAGGATGATTTTTAGAACGATTGCAAAACTTCTCATACTTGAAACAATAACTACTTACTACTAGCTGCTAACCTCGTCAATCGCTCCTTCATTTTAGAACACAACCTCCGGCTTGTCATCATACTTACCCTCGGTACTTTTTAGAGCGCCACTTGTCCGCAATGCGGACACGAGTGAGAGAGCGTTCCAGTTCGGCGGCGAAGTGTTCGTAGTCCACATGCTCGGTATTTTCCATTTGCTTGCGTAGTTCCTCCGCGCGGGCCTTGGCTTTTACAATCGCCTCGTCGGAAAGTTCGGAAACGTGCTCGGCAAAGTCGGCGAGAACGGCGACGGTTGTCTGCCCTTTCTCATCTTTTTTTACTTCTACAAACCCACCTGCGACCGCCCACGGCATATGTTCGCCGTTTGCGAAGGCTACAACATCACCTGAAGAGAGTCCCGCAATAAGCGGAATGTGGCCGGGCAAAACAGTCAACTCACCCTCGGTGGTTGGAAAAGTCACTTGATCGACGTCTTCCTCAAGGATGAGACGTTCCGGAGTGACGATTTTTAGTTTTAGTTTCTTAGTCATTTAATTTGTTTTCGGTGTCCACTTTGCGAAATTACATGCATTTCCCTGCGCTTTATCGTTAAAGGTTACCGGTCCGCCACATTCAAATACACAGTTCCGCCCAGTTTTTTCTGTACACTCTGCTTCAGATTCAAACCCCAGAGGTTTCGAGAAGAAAGATTTGTAAGCATAAAAACCAGTTGCAATGACGATAATTATGAACAGTGTTATAAGTATTTTTTTCATTTCTTTCTCAGAATCTAAAAGCGAGCAGTTTTACAAACTTCCCTTCATATAGAACTCATTCTCGGCCTTGCTGTCGTGCTTCCCTTCCAGAATCTCCTTAAACGAACGAATCGTTTCGGTAAGCGGAACATACTGACCCTTAGCGCCGGTGAATTGTTCGGCGACGAAGAACGGTTGTGACAAAAACTTCTGAATTTTGCGGGCGCGGACGACGAGAGCCTTGTCGTCTTCAGACAATTCTTCCATACCCAAGATAGCAATGATGTCCTGTAAATCCTTGTAGCGCTGAAGTACGCGCTGAACTTCGCGGGCGGTCGAGTAGTGGTCCTTGCCGACAATGTTCGGGTCAAGAATGGTGGATGATGAGTCAAGCGGGTCGACGGCCGGATAAATACCGATTTCGGTAAGAGAACGGTTGAGCACCACGGTGGAGTCTAGGTGAGCGAACGTTGTGGCCGGAGCGGGGTCGGTGAGGTCGTCGGCTGGCACATAGACGGCTTGGACGGACGTAACAGAACCCTTGTCGGTCGAGGTGATGCGTTCCTGCAAGTTACCCATTTCTGTCGCGAGGGTCGGTTGATAACCCACAGCTGAAGGAATACGTCCAAGAAGAGCGGATACTTCCGAACCGGCTTGGGTGAAGCGGAAAATGTTGTCGATGAAAAATAGAACGTCCTTACCCTCAACATCGCGGAAATATTCAGCCATAGTAAGACCGGAGAGAGCCACCCGCATACGAGCACCCGGCGGCTCGTTCATCTGTCCGAACACCATGGCCACTTTGTCCAAGACGCCAGACTCTTTCATTTCGTGGAAGAGGTCGTTGCCTTCGCGTGTTCGTTCACCGACACCTGCAAACACAGAATATCCTCCATGGTTCGATGCGATGTTGTGAATGAGTTCCTGAATGACGACTGTCTTACCGACGCCAGCACCTCCGAACAGACCCACTTTACCTCCCTTAAGCACAGGACAGATAAGGTCGATGACCTTGATACCGGTTTCGAGGATTTCTACCTTGGTAGCCTGGGATACGTACGGTGGCGCTTTGCGGTGGATCGGGGAGAGCTTTGCGCCTTCCACCTGCTTTCCATCGTCAATGGCTTCACCCAGTACGTTGAAAATGCGTCCTAACGTAGATTTGCCGACAGGAACCGAGATAGGAGCGTTGGTGTCGGTCACTTCCATACCGCGAGAAAGACCGTCGGTTGAGTCCATCGCCACAGCTCTCACGGTATTTCCACCAATGTGCTGTTCGGTCTCAAGTACCAATTTCTTGGTGCCATTCATTACCGTAAGTGCGCTGTAAATATCCGGCACATGGTCGGTAAACTCGACGTCGACGACCGGCCCGATGATGCGTTTAATTTTTCCAACTGTTTGCATATATTTTCTTATGAACTTGATAACATCATAAACTTTTAACTAACCGACGCCATCCCTGCGCTAATCTCTGAAATCTCCTGTGTGATACTTGCCTGGCGGGATTTGTTAAATACCAGTGTGAGGTCATCTATCATCTCTCCGGCGGCTTCTGAGGCGTTCTTCATGGCGATCATGCGGGAGGATTGCTCGGAGGCGTTGGACTCAAGGAGCATCTGGTAGATTTGCATCTTGACGAGCTTCTCGGCGAGCGAACCTAACAGCTTATTCTGATCTCCTTCAATTAAATAGTTTGTTTTCTTATCGTTACCTAGGTGGTTCGGTTTTTTTTCAGGATTTTCGCTGTCTCTAATTTCCTCAAGACCTGAAATGAATTCTTTGAGCTCAGTTTTAGAAATGGGCAAAACTTGTTTGATATTCGGCGCCTGAGTCATAGCCGATACGAAATCAGTATAGGCTACCAGGACTTTGTCGTAGTTTCCAGCCGAGTATTCATGAAGTGCAAGTTTCGAAATGGGGGTCATGTTGGCAAGTGAGATGTTGTCTGGAAGATCAGTAAAAGAAGAGCAAATCTTTTCGCCCACTCGACACATAGCAACATCGCCCTTTTTACCGACAGTCATGATGTCAACATTTTCACCGTGTACCCTCTTTTTTAAAAAAGTCAGACTTTTTCTGATTACCTGAGCATTGTAGGCACCACAGAGTCCACGGTTTGACGTGATAAGGATAAGTAAAGTCTTCTTTGTTGGTCGCTTAACAAAAAGTGGATGGGTGATTTCGTCCAGACCTTTACTAATAGAAACCAAAACTTCCCACGAGTACTCGGCATAAGTGCGCGAAGCCAGCGTCGCAGCCACCGCACGCTTCATCTTCGAAGCCGCCACGAGCTCCATAGCTTTCGTGATTTTCTTCGTGCTTTTGACCGATTTGATTCGGCGTTTGATTTCTTTTGAACCGGCCATTTAATAATTACTTAAAATTTGACTTAAACTCTGCGATTACTTTCTTCAACTCAGCTTCGCCGGCATCGGTCCACATTTTGGTCTCGAGGATTTCTTTGAAGAATAGCTTTGCGTTTGACTCCGTGTAATCAATAAGACCGGCCTCAAATTCCTTGATTTTGGCCACAGGAACATCGTCCATGAAGCCTTTGACCAGTGCGTAGAGAGTAACGACTTGGTGTTCGGTTTTCACCGGAGCATATTGTGGTTGCTTCAAAACTTCCACGGCGCGTTTGCCTCGTTCCAATTGTTTCTTGGTGCTTTCGTCGAGGTCCGAACCGAATTGTGAGAACGCTTCAAGCTCACGATACTGGGCAAGTTCGAGCTTCAATGTCCCGGACACTTTCTTCATGGCTTTAATCTGGGCGCTTGAGCCGACGCGAGACACCGAGAGGCCGACGTTAACGGCGGGGCGGATACCTTTGTAGAACAGGTCTGTTTCGAGGAAAATCTGACCGTCGGTGATGGAGATGACGTTCGTCGGAATGTAGGCGGAGACGTCACCGGCTTGGGTTTCGATAATCGGCAGAGCTGTGATTGAACCGCCTCCGTATTTTGCGTTTCGCCGGCAAGCACGTTCCAAAAGGCGGGAGTGGAGATAGAAAACATCTCCAGGGTAGGCTTCACGGCCAGGTGGTCGGCGAAGAAGCAAAGAGATCTCACGATAGGCGACAGCGTGCTTAGAAAGATCATCGTAAATGATGAGTACGTCCTTTCCCTGGTCCATAAAGTATTCGGCAATAGAAACTCCTGTGTAAGGAGCGATGTATGAAAGTGCGGAGCTCTCGGACGAACCGGCGGAAACGATGACTGTGTACTCCATTGCGCCACCTTCCTCCAGACGAGTCTGAAGTTTGCGAAGTTTGGAATCTTTCTGGCCGATAGAGACATACACACAAATCATGTTCTGGCCTTTCTGGTTCAAAATCGCATCGATAGCAATAGCTGTCTTTCCTGTCTGACGATCACCAATGATGAGCTCACGTTGGCCACGACCGATCGGAATCAAGGCATCGATAGCTTTGATTCCTGTCTGTACCGCTTGGTCGACTCCTTGCCTCGTGACGACGCCAGGGGCCACCTTCTCAATTGGATAGGTCTTATCAGATTTAATCGCGGCTTTACCGTCGATAGGTTCAGCAAGTGCATTTAAAACACGGCCAATGACCGCATCACTGACAGGGATTTCAAGAATGCGTCCTGTAGCTTTCACCTCATCGCCCTCGTGAATATGTGTAAAATCGCCAAGAATGATGACACCTACAGAATCCTCTTCCAGGTTGAGAGTCACACCGACTTCACCGTTTGGAAAGGTGACCATTTCTGACGCCTTAATGTCGGAGAGTCCTGAAATTTTCGCGATGCCGTCGAAGACTTCCACGACATGCCCAACCTTTTCTGCCTTGATGTCGGATTGAAACTTCTCGATTTGCTTGCGCAAGTTTTCTACAATGGTGTTGTTAGACATGGTGGTGTAATAAATAACTTTGGAGCTGGCTTAACTTATTTCGAAGTGAGAGGTCTATAATTTCGCCGTTTGCTTCTATCTTGATACCTCCGATAAGAGACTGATCTTCGTGTGTTTTAAGGGTGATATCGGAAGCGTTGTAGCGAGCCTTTAAAGTTTTTCTAATATCGGCAAGGGTTTCTTTCGTAAGTATGCTACGGCTGGTAACTTCTGCGCTTACAATGCCAAGATCTTTGTTCTGTATTTCCTCCAATCGTCCGAGAATCTCCGGTGCCTTAGAGAGAAGTCTGCTCTTCGAGAGCATCTCCACCGCACTCCCAAGCGCTCGGTCGAGCTCGCCTCCACTCTTGCCCTTGGCCACATGATAGATTGCCTCGGCAATATGTTTAGTAGAAATCTTCGCCATAGTATATATGTCGTTTACGCTATCTTTCCTAGCTCAGCTGCCGACTTCGTACTCGCGGAAATGTCCACCTTATCATCGAGTACTTTTTTCGTAGCGGCAACAACTAGAGCAACCACTTCCCTTTTGGCATCCTCAACCATTCGTACTTTTTCAGCCTCAAGTGTTTTCTTCCCGCTCTCTATCATTGCCTTAACCTCGACCTTAGCAGATTCGAGCATTTCAGCACGTTTTACCTCTGCCTCCTTCTTGCCAGTCTGAAAAATCGCAGTAGCCTCGGCTCGTGCTTTCGAAAGAGCGGTCTCGTACTCGGCCTTTGTTGCCTCAAGAAGCTGGGCGTTCGCCTTGGCATCGGCGATACCTCTACCAATCTTCTCGGAACGTTCTGCCATCAACTTATTCAAGGGTTTAAGCGCGAACAGGTAGAGTACGATGAAAACCACGGCAAAGTTCACCGCTTGAGCGATAATAATTTTCCAGTCTATGTGAAATGTGGCGATTATTGATTCCATGGAGCGAGGTATGAATGAAGAATTATCTATACAACAAATAAATTGGGCTACGAGCGGCCAGTAAAAAAGATTCAAGGAGTTTCCTTAAATCTTTTAACTGTCAACTAAAGAGAAAATGCGATAACAAGGGCGTAAATCGCGATAGCTTCAGCAAACGCTGATGCAATGAGCATCGGGACCAAGATTTTCCCGGCTGCTTCAGGGTTACGACCGATCGCTTCCATGGCTTTTGCGCCGATCATACCGATACCGATGGCGGGGCCAATAGCACCAACTCCGATGGCGATTGCTTTGGCTAGGGGTACAATTTCCATATAGTAAATCTGTTACCTAATAATTATTTGACCTCTGCTTTCTGGTATCTACTCTAAATACCAAAAGGTAACTTTCAAATATTACACATGCGCGGTGTGGTGTTCTGTACCTTCTTCAGAATGTTCATCGTGATCTTGTGCAGCAATGGTGAAGTATACGAGGACAAGAATGGAGAAAATAAGCGCTTGAATGAGCCCCACGAAGATTTCCAGAAAAAGGAACGGGATAGGAAGAAGAAACGGCAGAATTTTGCTCATCGCCATGAGGAGCACCTCCCCCGCGAAGACGTTTCCAAACAATCGAAACGAGAGGGACGCGATCTTGGCGAATTCGCCGATGAGCTCCAAGAGGCCGACAAAGAACGTGACAGGAGCTACCACGAGCACTGTAGGCTCTTTCGAGACCTTAGTGAAGATACTCAAGAGCGCTTTCAGGTTAACATATTTGTTGAAAGTCTTCCATATTCCGAGGGAGAAAATACCGAAAAGGTTTGCACTCACAACTGCCATGATTGCCAATGCAATAGTGGTGTTAATATCAGCCGTACCACTTCGTAAAAACGGAATAAACGATAAGCCATGCTCACCTGTTTCTATAATTCCAAATCCACCCACAGGAAGAAGGCCAAGCCAGTTGTTTACCAAAATAAAAAGGAATACGGAAATTGCCAAGGGAAAGACTTTGGCCGAGATTTTTCTGCTATTGGTGACTTGATCGCAGAGCTGAAGTGCTCCTTCAACCAGGACCTCAAAGAAATTCTGAATTCCTCGTGGAACTTCCCGTAGCTTCAAGCGAATGACAACAGCAATGAAAGCAATGACAATAACCGCTCCGGTACTCGTCAGGAGCGCGTTTGTAACATGAAAGGAGCCGACATCGGTGACTTTCTCGGCATAGAGCGTCGTCTCATGCTTCACCTGAGGCTCCGCTTGATATTGAATAGCATCTATTTGATTTTCAGTATTATTTTGGTCCATTACTTTTTTCACTCTCCTTTCTGACCTCTTCCATATAGGAGTAGGCTGTACGAACAATTCCGAATGTAGAAACGGCAAACCCTACACAGGTAGAGACAATAAATATCCACGGCTCAGTAGCAAAATGCGTATCAAGATTTTTGCCTATAATGAGTGACAGAACGAGCGGAACAACAATCCAACCTGAGATCTGACTGAAGACTTTAAGGGCTGGTTTCCACCATGGTCCACTTTTCGTATCACTCTCTTGCACGTGGTGCAGTATAGCTGAAATCATCAGCAACGGCAATAAAAAAGCCGGAGGGGTGCGCCTCCGGCAGGGTCAAAATTTCGATCCGTTCTCAACCGCATTTTGCTCCGTCATCGAGTTTGTCGCTAAGGTCTCCGTCGTGGTTAACGGCCTCCGCCATCTCGTAGGCCTCACCGAACGTGGCCTCGTAGAGCTGCTTAGTCTGAGCGTACAGGATTCTGAACTCCGCCTCATCGCCCTGTGAACCAAGGTATGGAAAGTGGTGGAGGTAAAAACCGAATATTTGCTCGCAATCTCTCGCATACTTCAGCGTATCCAGGATATGGCAATGCCAGAATATGTCCACTCCGCCATTCGGAATGATTATTGCTCCCGTACTACCGCACAAAATGAGAAAGTTCCGGTAACGTCTCTCGTGGAAGTTCAGAATTTCGTCCCTCCACTTGTGTCTTTGAGCGATGGTGACGCGTATGCATTCGAGATCAAGTGCGCTGATGGTGGTTCTAAGTTCGTCTGAGGTTCTTTGAGCTTTTCTGTATATCTTGCGGTTTGGGATCATTCTTGTCCTTTTGTTAGGAGCCACGCGAGACAATAACATATGTTATCTATCTAAGCAATGCTCTGCTCTCACGAAGCATCCTTACTCCCGCATACACTGCTGGGGTTATAAGGATGGCAAAGGCGATTTTAAGCAGAAAATACGGAATAATCATTTTGATAACGAACAATGCGTCAAATTTTGGAGTCATCATGTAGAACGCAATGAACATGAATACGGTCGTATCCACGAGTTCCGAAGCGAATGTTGAGACGTTGGTGCGAATCCAAAGATACTTTCCCTGGGTCATTTTGCGAACCCGGTCAAAGATAAGTACATCCTGAAGTTGGGCCAACCCAAATGCGACGATACTCGCGATGATGATACGAAGTGACGAGCCGAAAATTGTGCGGTAAGCATCGTCCGCGGCAAAACGAACATTCGGTGCCAACGTCACAAAAATCGCCGAGTAAATCATCAGCAGTACGAGCGTTATCATACCCGCCAGCGTAAGCTGACGTGTGAACTTTTTCCCATAGAGCTCAGTTGAGATATCGGTGATAGCGAAGGTCAGCGGTACCATGAAAACGGCCACTGAACCGACGACCCCGAAGATGGTAATGATTTTCCCGCCAAGTAGGTTCATTCCTACCAGCATTCCGATGAAAACACTAACGAGAGTGAGGAGCTTGAAATCAGCTTCAGGCTTTTGCTCGACAGAAATTATTTCTTGATTCATACCTTTTTGCTATTTTTATAATGAAGTAACACTGTCCCTGTCTTGTTTAATTTTTGCATCGACTGGAGTGTAAAATCGGTTGTCCGCGAAAGCGTATTTGCAGTCAACAGTTTACCGGAACCGAAAATAACAGGCTCCACCGTTATGTACAGCTCATCAATAAGTTTTTTCTCAAGAAACCACCCGTAGATTGACGTACCACCGACAACCGCGATACGGGTCCAAGCGTTTCTCTTAAGCAAACCGATTAATTTCTTTACAGACCCCTTAAAAGCGACAGGACTCTGGATTCCGTCTTTCGAAGGAATGACAAAATCTCTGTGTGTGAAGACAATGCGGTTGCGGGGTTTGAGGGGGCGTGGGATAGCTTCGAAGGTCTTTCGTCCCATTATCACCGCATCCGCTTTGTCGAGCTCGGACTGGAAAAATTTCTTGTCCTCCTTTGACGTCCACTCGCTTCCCTCTCTTTTGCCTGCCGTAATCCGCCCGTCCAGGCTGACTGCGGCGATTAGAGTGAATGTTGCACCCCCTCTCAATCTCCCCCTCTCAAGAGGGGGAGAGGTAAGACGTCTACTTTTTGGCATAGAACGCTTTTAACAATGGATAGTAAATGTCCTTCTTCGGGTCAACGAAAAGTTCGCTCTGAACATTACGGGAGGTGAACCGAACTTGTGGCACCGAGCGAGCGATAGCAATGGGAATCTGTTCGGTTGTCTCGCCCATGACGGCAACGGCCGCAGCCGCGACACCATCGGCAATGTTGGACTTGGAAAACTTGAATCTCCGCCCGAAGATATCCTCCTTGCCGATATGGTTTGCCGTAGGATGAAATCCGTAGAAACCGATGGAGATACCGATGGTGCCGGAGCGCATCGGTGTGCAGTAGCTGTCGGTGATGATAACGCCGAGTTCCTTCAGACCGGTTTCCTTGCGAACGAACTTCCAGATTTCTTTTGCCGCCTTCGTCGGGTCTTTGGGCCAGAGTATCCAATATCCGTTTCCATTGCTGTCGTCTATTCCAGCCGATGCGATGACGGTGTGTCCCTTGATTGAGAACATCACGTCCTTCACTCCGCCAAAAGCGATGCGTGACTCGGCCTCGCTCTCAACCAACCTTCTCTTTGCTTCCGGCGTTGTCGCGCGAACGCATCTCCCCTCCCCAATCGAAATCACTTTGGAGGTAATAACGAGAATATCTTTTTCCTTCAACCTTCTTGCGACTTTTGTAAGTGTCGGAAAAATATCGTCCTTTGGAGGTAGAAATGTGCGAGTTTTGATAGGTAGCACCTGCATAGTTGGAAGTTAAAAGTTTATAGTTCAAAGTCAGGAAACCTCCCAACGTATCAACGTTAAACTAACCAACTATCCATAGACCACGTTTGAGTTGTTTTTGAAAGAAGCATGAAAAGTAGCATACCATTGATTATGTAAATAAAAAGGCCGGCAACATCTGTCACATGTTGCCGAACCTATGAATCCCGGCAGTCCTTTTGGACCATGCTGTGCCCCTTCCAAGGCGGGGAACGTTTTGACTTTAGGGTTTAATACATTTTCAGCCATAATTATAGTTGGTTGATTTGCACTGCTCTAAGCGCATTCCTACACCGGTACATACCGGTTCGGCCGCTTAGTATTGGGAGTGTTTCCCAATTCGAAAATACTACACAATGAATGCAGTGTGTCAAGAAGGTGAACGTCGAACAGGCGTCCTACTCGGTATGCACGCGGTGGTGTTCGGACATAATCATATCCTTTAGAACGTTCGGGTGGGCAACCCCTTTAAACACAAATGACTCGTTGCTGGCGGTGTGTATCTCAACCGTTCCAAAGCCAATGAGTGTCTCGACAAGACCGGAGACCTTCACCGTCGTGTCTTGTATCTGGTCGAACCGAAAAAACGAAACTTTTCGGTTGAAGAGCCCGATTTGCTCGATATCGACGACGCGGTGATTAGTAAGTACCCAGATGTCCAGATAGTAGTTGGTCCAGAGCAGAGCAAGCATAAGCCAGAGAAGGAGGAGCCACAAACTCCAAAAAAATGTAAAAAGTGGAACTCCGTAATTAACAACATGCAATGCGGAAAATGCTTCGTTAAACGCCGACACCGGAATCAGCAAGAGAGCCAGAGGCACTACCGCGAAAAAGAACAAAAAAATAGTCTGGCCGAAAAACAAGAACCAGTGCTTCCGCGCAATGTACAAAATTTTCTCACCGTCTTCGAGAGTAAGCATACGGTTTTATTCAAGGATTAAAAAAACGTAGGAAAGAATCGCTAGAGCGCAGAACGCTGTCGAAAAAGCCAAGTAGATGGGTGGCGCCAACTTTATGAACCTCGTGTTCATCCCATACTCCTTCCAGTGATAGAGAAAGGCCGCGCTCAGTGCCCCGAAAACGAAAAGGCAGAGCACGAGCAGGATGCCGAGCGAGAGCGGACTGAGAAGCGTTGAAAACTCAAAATTCATAACACAATTCTACACCGCGCAATTCAAAGATAAAAGGTTCTGCGTCAGGCCGAAATCCTGAACGTTTCGGGCGGGAGCAAGAATTTCTCGATAAGCGCCTTGTTCGCCTCGACTCTCCGGACCAAAATAAGCACCCGTTCATCGACATACACGGGAGCCCACTCGGGGTCCTGTAAGCGCTGTATCATAAAATGCTGTCCCCACGGCGTTGCATCGCGATGGGAAAAGATAATTGAGTTGAAGCGGTATTCGCCGAGTTTTTCTTTCCATACTGCGTTATCCTCCTGCATCGGGATATATGTTTTCTGGAAAAATTCGACAGGATACGCTTCGGGACGGTTGTCGACAAATACCTTTTCCGAAGGAAACAAATAAAAGATAAGATAGCCACCAATATCGTAGTTGTTGAAGTACGGACCCTGAACACCTTCCTTCTGCAGAAATTCGATTGCTCTGCCGTTGCCTTTCTGCAATCCGAACCCGAACGAGTGCCAGTACGGGAAGAAGCGCGGAAGTGTGAGGAGTACCGTAAGAAACAGCGTGACGAACGAACAGAAGACGGCAGGCGAAAGCACCGCTCTTTCCGCGAGCGGACGCCGGATTGCCGTTTGAACTCCGGATGCCAGGAACGGGATGGAAAAAAGACCGAACAGAGCGATATTTCTGATGGCAAACCACGCCATAATGCTGATGCCAGCCATCACGAACACCTGCGCCAATCGTATTTTGCGCCAATTCCTTACTGCGGTTACAAGAAGCGTGAGCAGGCAAAACGCAAATACGATTTTAAAAATCAGGAAGCTCGGGTCGGCCATAATTCTCTCCATAAACCAGACCGACTGATTTTCTGCAAGCTTGTACCCGTAATTCTTGAAAATGCCGACAGCCTCCGTGAGCGCTCGGTAGCCATAGGGATTAATAAATATCGCCAAGACTACCGAAATAAATACCGACAGCAACCGCAAAAATCGCTTTCGATAGATAAGCAGGCTCTCAAGAAGAAACGCCCCCAAAATGAGCGGACCTAGAAGAAAGTAAATATGTGAATTGACCCAGAGAATCTGAATAACTGGCAGCAGCCAGAGCGAACTCTCGCTTCGCAGTACATAGGTACGGTCGTGGCCGTTTACTTCAGGCTGGTCGTTCACCTCCGAAAATCGGGAAAGTAGAAAAAAGAAAAACCCGGCGAACAGGTAGCTAAACACCTCAGGGCGTATTTCCGTGCGCTCAGCGAGCAGGAAAATCGCGGGAAGAGCGGCAAGGCCGACAACTCCCCAGGGCGCATAGAGGCGAGCAACTTTCAAAAACATGAAAAGCGCCAAAAAGCTAAGCAGTATGAAAAAAAGATGCACTCCCGTAAACCCGAACAATGCGAAAACCACATATGTAAGGAAACCGCTTCCCCAGTGGTGGTTAATCGCATGAAAGTTGGGGTTTGTATACGAGTAGAAGTTTTCCTGAAGTACCGTCGTATCCTGAAGCAACATCTCTCCGTTCTTAAGGTGACGTCCGAGGTCGGCGGTCACAAGGTCAATCGGATGCGAAAGAAAGAATCCGTAGAGCGCGAATAAAATTGTGCAAAGAAGCAGTACGTTGCTGTTTCGAAACAGCCACGCGAAAGAGGGTCTCTCGGCCCATTTGGGTTCACGCTGTAAAACGTCTAGCAAGCGTGTAGCCGGCTCATTTTCCATTGGGAAATTGTAGCATACACTATCATTTACAGACTCACCACCCGATTGAATTTCCTCGCGAAAATGCGTCCGCGCTCCGCGCGGTGATGGGAAGTTCGGCAAGAAAAGAAAAGGGCGTTTTGAAATCCACGGAGAGCGCGCTTGCGCGCAAATGGCGGTTCTATGAGCTAAAGCTCATTCTGTGGAATACCACAGGAGACGATGGGAAGCGAGATTTAGAAATTGTCGGTGTAATGCAAAACCTTTTATCAATTTAATCCCCGAAGCTCATGATCAAATATTTTATATATTGTAGGAAATCGAGTGAAGATGAAGAACGCCAAGTTTTGAGTATTGAGGCGCAACTTCATGAGCTTCGGGAATACGCCAAGCAAAATGGTTTGTTTGTTGTTCGTGAGTATTACGAGAGTAAAACTGCCAAAGAGCCTGGTCGTGAAGTATTTAACAAAATGCTTGGCGAAATTGAAAAAGGTTCTGCTTCGGGAATTTTAGCGTGGAATCCAGACCGTTTAGCGAGAAATAGTATTGATGGTGGCAAGGTCATATATTTTGTGGACACGCTAAAAATTGTTGCGCTAAAATTCCCGACATTTTGGTTCGAAGCGACACCCCAAGGAAAATTCATGTTGAGTGTCGCTTTCGGACAGGCAAAATATTACACCGACAATTTGAGAGAAAACATTTTGCGTGGCATACGACAAAAGATACGCCGTGGTGAATTATCGGCAAAAGCTCCAATCGGTTATTTTAACGAACCGCGACTTCGCACGATTGAACCTGACAAAAAGACCTTTCGTAAAATAAAAGAAGTATTGGAGCTTTTTTCTACTGGCGAATATACACTCACGGCAATTGCCCGCAAAATGTTCTCTCTTGGCTTGGTTGGCGCACGATCCGGCAAACCTTTCGCACTCGCCTCGGTAGAACATATTTTGAAAAATCCTTTTTACTATGGATATTTTTCTTACCGAGGCGAGGTGCATCAAGGTTCGCACAAGCCAATGATTTCCTTTTCGCTCAAAATCTGCGTTTTTCTATTTCTGACATCAAAGCTAAAATTGACCGCCTCATGGATGGATACTTGGATGGTGGTTTTGAATTGTCGGAGTTTCAACAGAAAAAGAACGCTTTGATGTCTGAAAAGAAAACGCTAGAGGAAAAATTATCTGATTTTGAGCGAAAAGGAAATCATTGGCTCGAACTCGTGCGAAACTGGATTTTACAAGCCAACCAAGCACAAAATCTCGCTTTTTCAAAAAAGTTTGAGGAAATGAAAACTTTTTTGAAAACCATCGGCTCGAACCGCCATTTGCGCGCAAGCGCGCTCTCCGTGGATTTCAAAACGCCCTTTTCTTTTCTTGCCGAACTTCCCATCACCGCGCGGAGCGCGGACGCATTTTCGCGAGGAAATTCAATCGGGTGTCTCTATTGTACCAAGTTAGAACCTATTTTCAAAACAAAGTGAGGTAATGAATTCCGTCACGCCGTAGCGTCCACTCCACCGAACACCGCAAGGTGTTCGGCTCCGTTCCCGCTCCGTCGCTCCGCCCTCGCCTCGCCACCACGC
>SIBZ01000019.1 GCA_009694955.1 Candidatus Tayloriibacteriota bacterium
TGTTTTTTCGCCAAGAAGCAGGTGCGAAATCAGAAGCAATTTTGACTCATAGTATTTGCTTTGATACAAAAAGAATTTTTGCTATAATATATTTGCCGACAATTATTAGATTATAGATTCTAATACCTATTTGAGAAAACAATTTGAGTAATCAGGTTGTCGGCTCTCAAATGGGTATTCGAGTTTGAACAAATATATGGAAAATAAAAAATTCTTTTTGTATGCTCGCAAGTCCACTGATGTCGAGGATAAGCAGGTTCTTTCGATTGATGCTCAACTCACCGAATTGCGGGAATACGCCGTTCGGGAAGGTATTGAAATTTCCGCCGAATTGGTGGAAAAACAATCTGCGAAAGTTCCAGGTCGTCCAATTTTTAACAAACTTTTGAATGACATCGAGAAATTCGGCGGAAGTATTCTCGCATGGCATCCAGATCGTTTAGCCCGCAATTCGGTGGATGGAGGTCGGGTGATTTATCTCCTCGACACAGGGAAACTTGCGAGCCTGAAATTTCCTACTTTTTGGTGTGATTCTACATCTCAAGGTAAGTTCATGTTAAATATGGCTTTCGGACAAAGCAAATACTATGTAGATTCTCTTTCCGAGAACACGAAGCGTGGACTTCGCCAAAAAGTCCGTAATGGTGATTATCCAAGCCAAGCGCCTGTTGGTTACATAAACGATTCTCGCACTAAATCTATCGTGGTGGACAAGAAAAAATCTCGTGTCATCCGCTTGGCTTTTGAACGATATGTCAAAGGTGGTCAACGACTGGAAGATATCGCAAACTTTTTGGCGAAGAACGGAATATCCACGCGTTCCGGAAAGAGAATGTCCAAATCTCGCGCGACTTTTATTCTCTCAAATCCCTTTTACATCGGTTTATTCAAATATGGTGGCGAACGCCACGAAGGAAAGTACGAGCCAATCATTTCAAAAAAACTTTTTGATGAAGCACAGGGAATGTTGAAACTTCGTGGACAACCCGAGCGAAAAGCTAAAAATGAACCTCAACCTTTTTGCGGACTCATTTCCTGTGCTTCATGCGGAATGATGATAACTGGTGAACACAAATTCAAACGGCAGAAAAATGGCAATGTTCACGAATATACATATTATCGTTGTACGAAAAAACGAAAAGATTTTGTTTGTAAAGAATCTGCCGTTAGAGAAAAAGAATTGGATCGCCAGTTATCATCTCTAATTCAAAAAGTTTCTTTGCCCAAAGACTGGGCGGAAGAATTGTTAAAAATAGCAGAAAAGGATTTTAACAATTCCGCCCCGTCTTTGACTGCTAGTGTGAAAGAGAGCGAAACAAAACTTTCGGTTATTTCACAAAAGTTAGAGCGACTTCTCAATGGATATTTAGACCAAGTAATTGACCAAGATGATTATCGTTTACAAAAAGGAAAATTGTTATCTTCCAAGAAGTCGCTCCAGGAAGAAATGACCTCTCTTTCACACAAGCAGAATGATTGGCTCGAACCTTTCCAAAATTGGGTAAAAGTCGCACAGAGCTTGGACAAAACCGCTTCTGATTCAGACCTTTTTGCTAAAAAGGTCTGTGCCAAAGAAATCTTTGGCTCGAACCTCCTCCTCGGCGAAAAAACAGTGCGCGCAAGCGCGCCAAAAATTCTGAATTCGTTAGGGAAATTCGGCGGGAATCCTTGGGACGCGCTCCGCGCGTCCCGCATTTCTTCTTCAAAAAAACCGTCTAGTTCTATTCTGGTGCGCGGGAGAGGACTTGAACCTCCACGCCCGTGAGGGCGCTACCACCTCAAGGTAGTGCGTCTGCCAATTTCGCCACCCGCGCATTATTGCCTTTTCAAATCGCAATCCACACACAATAGCCGAAAGGGGCTTATTTTTCAAGAAGACACCCCACTTCGTGCGGGGTATCTTAGTTTTATGCTTTTGTTTCCGTTGCAGGAGCTTCGACGACAGGGGCTTCTTTCTTTTGAATGCGCTCATGACGCATGGCTTTCTTGATTTCTTTCGTCGCCTTGTCGCGGATATGGTAGAGCTTGGCTCGGCGGACTTTGGCACGTTTGAGGACTTCGATTTTGTCTATCGTCGGCGCGTAGAGAGGAAAGATACGTTCTACCCCTACCCCGTCAATAACGCGGCGAACCGTAAAGGTACCTCCGGCCTCCTTGCCGTGCTTACGGGCAAGGACGAGGCCTTCAAACGCCTGAAGACGGCTCTTTTCCTTGACCTTGTCCTTCTCGATAACGCGGTCGGTAATCTTCTGCCAGACGCGGACGGTGTCGCCGGGGCGGAGGTCCATAGTCTTGCGTTCCTGTGTATTTATTGACGAAATCGTGATTGGCATAGCCACAGGACTTTAGCACATAGCGACTTAAGAATCAAATCGCCATGAAGAGCGCTTACATATACCCACATAGGTCTACACATGGGCGCATATAGGGGTAGGATAGTGCTTACTCCTCCTGTTCTAGTGCCTCGTCTCCGATGTTATCAAAAACGACGCGGAATTTCTCTTTTCCGGACGTTTCTTTGGCCATTCTCTCAAAGATACGTATTTTTGATTCCTTAGTGAGTGCTCCATTTTCACACCCCCGGTAGTCAATATCGGTCATTGGTTTTCCGGTCCAAGGGTGAGTCTTGGCTTTAAATTCTGCGGCATCCGCCGTCGCCTCAAGCAGGTAGGCACCGGAGTTGCCTTGCCGATATAGTTCGGCGGGTCTTCCGAGGTTAAAGGAGACATCGACATATCGGCGTTGATATCGTGACTGTATACTGCCGGTTTCAAGAAAATTACGGTACCCATTGGTACCAATACCGCGATAAAGTCTGTCTGGACGGTATTTGATGTTATCTTCGGTAGGCTTGATGCCTTCAAAACCAAGATTCTTTAGCCAACCCTTCACCTTATCCAAAACGCCTTTTTGAACAGGCATCTCCACTGCTTTTCCGGCCGGAGCAGCGATATCGGGTTTCGGAAGCGCTTCAGCGGTCGCGGCCGTGGCGGCATTTTCTACTAGGACTTTTCTGACCTCTGCCAAACTTACGGCATCTCGCTCTTCTCGTTCACTTTTGGAAAGAATTTCTTTCGGCAGCTCTGATTCCTGTACGGGTACAGGGGGTTTCTCACCACTTTTCTCGGCTGAAAGAGGTGATTGCCTTATTTCTTCCTGACCTGTTGGGAAACGTTCTGTCATGAAATTACCCGCTATATAAAATACTTCATGGCCTTTTGAAAATCTTTCGGGTATGGTGCTTCGACGACAGTGCGCTTTCCCGTTGTCGGGTGGAGAAACGAGATGAGGCGGGAATGCAGGGCGAGACGCTTGAAACCGAGTGCCGGTTCGTTCTTTGAGTAGAGTCTGTCCGCCACTATCGGATAATTGATGGCTTTGAGATGCACCCGTAGCTGGTGCGTGCGGCCGGTACGGGGGTACAGTTCCAAAAACGTATAGTCTTTGGTTCTACCGAGCACCCGATATTCCGTAACCGCTTCGCGGTCCTCCCCTCTTCGTCCGCGGGTGGCGGACCAGAGCACCGGATTGGTTTTACTTCTGGCGATGGGGCGGTCAATGAGCCCATCGTCATTTTTCACTCTGCCGTACACAAACGCATTATAGGTTTTATGAATTTCCTGTTTTTTGAACTGCCGTTTAAATGCATAAAATGACTCCTGATTTTTGGCGATAATCAGTGCGCCGGATGTCTCGCGGTCGAGTCGGTGCACGATACCCGGACGGAGGTCGGCAGCCTTGAGCGGAACTCCTTTTGCGGTAAGTTCCGGAGGGAGGGGGTCGCCGACACCTTTTATTTTCGGATAGTTCTTCACTATCCATTCAACGAGTGTCTTTTCCTTGGTCCGCCCGTCGGAATGCACGACAAGACCGGCCGGTTTGCTTACCACCAAAAGATCGTTGTCCTCATAGAGAACTGAAACTGAATTACGCATGACGTATCACTGAATAACGAAAGACGTTGATTTCGAAGAAATGGGTCCTTCGGTTATTCAGTTATTGGTTATTAGTTAATTACCTTCCCATCCGCCGCTCACGTTGGGCGAACTCCGTCACAATACCCTGAAACTCCTCTTTTGAGAAATCGGGCAAAAAGGTGTCTACAAAAAAGAGCTCACTGTACACGCTCTGCCACGTGAGAAATCCGGAGAGCCGTTTCTCACCGCCGGTGCGAATAATGAGGTCAGGGTCGGGAATACCGGCACTCCACAGGTATGATGAAAATTCCTGCTCGGTGACTTCACTCTTCCCTTCCTTGGCGACACGCCGCGCAGCGGTCAGAATCTCGGCGCGCCCGCCGTACGAGAGCGCGAGGACGAGCGTCGGGCCGGGAAGGTCTTGTGTATCTCTCTCCGCGGAGTTCATAAGCTTCTGCAGCTCCGGAGAAAACCGTTCCCGCTCCCCGATGCAGCGGACCCGAAATCCCTCTTTCTTCAACTCTTCCAACTGCACCGTCAGCGCCCTCTTGAAGAGTCCCATGAGGTACGAGACCTCTTCGGGTGAACGGTTCCAATTCTCGGTCGAGAATGCGTACACGACAACATGAGAAACGCCGGCCTCTTTCGCCCACCTCATTATGTCCTTCACCTTATCTTCGCCACGCCGATGACCTTCGAGAGTCGGCAACCCTTTGGCTTTCGCCCACCGGCGATTGCCGTCGAGAATAATGCCGATACATTTTGGGGTAGATTCAGGATTCATGATTTGAGAATGTTGAAACCAGTGAAAGCTCCCGTGGCTTCACTCCAGACTTCCTCAATGCGGGTGATGCGGGCAAATGAATGCTCTGTTCTCACGCTTGTTATAAGCGCGCGCACGTCCGCTTCGTTACCTTCCGCACATATCTCCACCGTTCCGTCCGGAAGGTTTTGAACGGTTCCCAGAAGGCTAAGTTCCTTAGCGCGGCTTCGGGTAAAATCCCGCAGCGATACCCCTTGTACGTCTCCGTGCACGATTGCGTGCAGACACTTTTGCATGTGCACCCTGCAGGGCTCGAACCTGCGACCCTCTCAGTGTAAATGAGATGCTCTACCAACTGAGCTAAGGGTGCGTACTAGTAACTTATCAGTTTTTCCCTCCAAATACAAAACCCGCCGAGTGGCGGGTTTTGTTCTTAGAGAAAAACTCAAAATTACATTGAGCCGGCTGAAGCGCCTGCGCCACAGGCCTTGCAGTCTTTCTTGTGGGTCACGAGCTCGACGATGGCCGATAGGCCGACGAGCACGTAGACAACCGAAACAACCGCCGGCCATGAGCCGAGCAGCTTCTCGACGAGGTTGAACTCGGCGATGCCGACGAGTCCCCAATTGAGGCCTCCGACAACGAGGAGAATAAACGTAACCATGTGTAATGCTTTCATATCACTAGGGCTCTAGGGAAGAAGGCTCTAGGCGCTAGGAAAGAAGCAAATTCTGTCCTAAAGCCTAGTGCCTAAAGCCTAGTGCCTAAAGCCCAGCGCCTTTCTGTATTAATAATAATTGACCTTTCCCATAAGTGTAGCATTGTCAGAATCCCACACATAGGGGGATATCAACACCTTCACATGCGCTTTCTCGCGGCGTTTTTTCGCTTTGCTCAAAATCCCCTCGGTAGGAAATTCGAAGCTTACAGCTTCAGTACCCCGATTGGATATTTTGTTTCGCGGGGCTTACAAAATATGCTCAATCGGGCTTCGATTCCTACGAGGAAGCGTCCCACGCTTCCTCTCGGTGAAAAAATCGCTGCGCTATTTTTATCCCCTCGGTAGGAATCGAACCTACATCAATGCCTTAGAAGAGCACTGCTCGATCCATTGAGCTACAAGGGGCATACCCGTGATAGTACTTGGATTTCGGAAATTATCAAAATCACCGTTTCGGCACAGCTCTCGGAATATATGGGTCAACCGTCGGGAGCCCACGTTGGAGCAGGGCATCAAACCGCTCCTGCTTCTCGTTGAAATAATGCACCGTCTGCTCAAGTTCGAAACGCCCGAGGGTTTTAACCGATACTTGCTCGCTCTTATCCACCAAAAAGATTTCCCCTTTATTTATCTTTCCATACACAAAGACACTCACACCGATAGAGACAAGATTCAGGAAGATGAATGTAAAACAAATAACCCTCCAATCGGCGCGGGCGTCCCGCCCGAACTGCGCGGATTCGCTTTCCGCGAGTCCTCGCGCAAACAAATTTCGAAAAGCTCGTTTTGTATTGAATACGGACATATTATTTTTCCTGTAACACGCGGAGCGTAAAATCTAAGCGCCACCCCTCGCCCGCGAGAGCCGACCGTGAAATCACGACCTGTTGTATCTGCGCCTCATACGGTAAAAACTCCATAAGCCCTAGAAAACGGGTGACAGACGACCATGTCCCGGTCGCTTTGATAGTAAACCGGAGCGTTTCGGCAAACGAAACCGAGGGAAGTTCCACAGGGCTGACGGCTTCGATGGTAACCGAAGCCCCAACATCCCTCCCTGCCTGTTCCAAAAGTTCGATAAATGTCACCGCCCCCTCCTTGCCCACGAAATAATTCGAAAGCTTCTCGCGAAGAGGCTCCGTCTCGGCAACCAGCGTCTTGATTGAACCTTGCATATTCTCTTCAGCCGACCGCACCTCTATTTCATTTACCAGATTAGAGATACGCTCGTTCTTCTGTTTCACCTCATAGAACAAAAACCCATACCAGCCCGCAGCGGCGAGATTAAGAAGCAACGTAATAACGAGAAGTTCTTTGCTTTTTCGGCTGAATGTGTTGGTCGCCATAACGATAGGTTAAAACGCTCCCATCGCGGTGATGGAAAAATTAATATCCGTATCTTTTGCGAAATTCGAAATAGGGACGTCTACTTTCTCGAATAGTCCGGCTCGCTCTATCGCCCTCACAAATGCGAGAAGTGACGCCCTGTCCCGCGCAACACCCGAAACAGTGACAGTCTTCTTGCCGTCATCCATTCCGACAAATGAGAAGTTCGACAGAGAGACGCGGTCTGATTTGAGTGATGCGATGCGCAGGATAAGCGTATGCAAAAGGATTTTAGGAGATTCATGTCCCAGAAGCGCAAGGTGCTGTTTGGCGTCCCGAAGTACCGCATCAAGATTATCGGAAGAATTATGCTTAACGCTGGCGCTCAGGGTTTCATACCGTTGCCCTGCAGCCTCTTCTTTTTCGGATGAAAGCAGGAACGAGGGGAGGAGTAGCACGGAAGCAATGATGAGCGAGCCGAACGAGAGCCCGAGAATGACAATCGCGAGCCGGAAACGGTATTCCCGGCGAATGGCTTCCTTTTCGGTTTTGGGCAATAGATTGAACATGTGTAGCTTCTAGGTTCTAGCTTCTAGGTTCTAGCTTTTTCAGAATCTTTCCTGAAAGCTGACAGTCTAGAAGCTAAAAGCTTCTCTAGTGTCCTTTCGGAAGCGCCAGCCCGACCGCCGCCGCATAATCGAGTGATTCGTCCAGCACAATCGGTGGAATATAGTCATCGAGAGAAAAAGTGTTCCGCCATACATTGCCTACTTCAACGGGACTTTGCAAGGTAAGAGACAGATAATCCGCAAAACCAGAGAGTCCTGCATCTCGCCCACAGAGAATGATTTTTTGTATTTTCTTCGACACCTCGCCTTCCGTGCCAGCGTGCGTATTCCAATAGATAGAGAGTTTATTGATTTCGTCTTTAAGCGCGGCGATGGAATTCATAAGCGAAAGGAACAGATCCACATTCTTTTTATCTTTAAAAGCGGAATGCTCGCGTTTAAGCGCCGTTGCTTCTTCCGTGCTGACGGAAAGATATTTCGCAATCGCCTCGGTAATATGCACACCACCGATAGCTACCGTCGAGGTAAAGTGCACCACTTCACCACTCACGATAAAGAGACCTGTTTTGCTTTCTCCGAAATTAACCAGAAGATGCGTCTCGCGATTACCTTTCGCGACAATCGAACGCGAAATCGCCTGCGCCTCGATTTCGAACGAGAGCGGAATTAAACCAGCGTCACCGAGCAGCTCCGTGTATGTCTCAACCACTTTCTTCGGGAGCACCGTCACCCCGACATCAAGGTGGTCCGCCGCTTCGTGCGCTGGGTCCGAAATGAACGCGTAGTCGAAAATTGCTTCACTGGCTGGGATAGGCACATTCTCCTCGAGTTTGAACTCGAGCACCCCCCGTATCTCTTTCCGGGAGACTCGCGGAATTTTTGCCTTAAAGAGGTATGCTTTCTCCTCAGAAATTGAAGCGTTCACAAAATCGAGTTTCAGTGCGTTTCGGAGTTTCCGAAGCTCCCCTACCACCGCGTCCGGGTCATTTACATACCCTTCGGAAATACTCCCTTTCGGAAGAAGCCGTCTGCCGAAGCGCCCAACTGCAAACGCCCTTTTGTACCGCACGAGTTCGAGCGCCGACACTGCGGTGTCGGAGATGTCCAAACCAACCGCCGGCATCTCGAGAAATCTCGGCGGAGGAAAGAACTGATGAAAGATTCGGTGTGTTACGTTCGTTGATTGAGTATCCATACAGTACGAAGGAAATATTCGTGATGTATATTATACCTCATCCGCAGGCGCTTGTGAGCGCGCACTGCGCGTTGATTTCCAATACTCGAACAGAATTGGCAGAAAAGAAATGAAAATGATGCAAAGGACAATAGGGAGAAGGTAACGGCCGACCGACGGTATGACGCTCCCGAGTCCGAATCCGAGGAAGATAAGGAGTGTTGACCAGAGAGCGCCTCCGATAACGTTGTAGGAAATGAACGTCCGGTATTCCATCTGCCCCACCCCAGCGAGAATCGGAGCGAAGGTGCGCACAATCGGAACAAAACGCGCCAAAATAAGGGTCTTCTTGCCGTGCTTTTCGTAAAATGTGCGCGTGCGGTCAATATGCTTCTTACGAAAAAAGAAAGAGTTCTCGCGGAAAAAGATTTTTGGCCCGACTTTTTTCCCGAATGTGTAGCCGACGCTATCTCCTGCTATTGCGCACGCCATACATCCGAGCCACAAAAGCAGGATATTGAAATGTCCCTGTGACGCAAGAAGTCCTGCGGTAAAGAGAAGCGAGTCACCCGGGAGAAAGAAACCGAAAAACAGTCCCGACTCGGCAAAGACAATCGCGAACACTCCGATAAGGCCGAAGGTGGCGACGAGAAAGGCGGGGTCGAGATAGTGTAAGAAGTCCATAGTTAGTAGTTAGTAGTTAGTAGTTAGTAGTTTAAGAAAGAACGAAATTGCCTTCCTGCTTACTATTAACTACGTACTACTTACTTTGCATGTGTTCCTTCCGGAATCTCCCTATTCGGCTCCAGCAAACTAAACTTCCCGTCCTCGGTTGATACCGCGAACAGCATACCATTTGACTCAAGACCTTTGATTGTCCGTGGTTCAAGATTGGTGACAAACATACATTTCTTTCCGACCAGCATTTGCGGGTCTGGGAAATATGCGGAAATACCGGAAATAATCTGCCGAATATCCCGTTTAGGTTCCTCTGCCTCCTCCCCTCCCGCCTGAGGAGGGGTGTCCGTTCCGACAGACGGGGTGGTGGGAGAGGGGGAGATTTGAGGAGTGGTAGTTGCCTTCACTCCAAAATCTACCGACAGCTTCAAGAGCTTGTCCGTCTCAGGCACCTTTTCGGCGGAGAGTATCTTCCCTACGGTTATTTCAACCTTCTTAAAGTCGTCAAAATTGATTTCAGGTGTTGGATTCATACTTTTGTTTGACGATTACGATCAAGATATGACTGTAAAATAATGGCCGCGGCGGATGCGTCCAGCATATCGTTCGGTTTTCGGTCTCTTGCGCGCTGCCCCGTTCCACGACTTTCCTCCTGGCGCCGCCCGTGCCGTCTGCCCGCCTGTACCGACGTAAGAAACTCGGGCTCATACTCTACCTTCTTATGAGTACACTTCTCAAGCGCTTTTCTGAACTCTTCCGCGTCTTTGGCAATGAGGTTATCCTTCCCAGCAAAATCCTTTGACTCCCCCATCACGACCAGCTTCACTTTCTGCTCCTTCACAATTTGCTCAACTGCAGAAAGAAGAGTTTTGTCATTTGGAAGTACACTGTACGGGAATGCAAGCGTCCCTGATTCATCTGAAAGCGCCACTCCAACTCGCTTTGACCCAAAATCAATTCCCAAATAACGCATGTGGAGAGTATAACCCATAACGTGTAGTCCGCAATGCAAAAAGATTGCGGGAGAGCATTTTTTTGATAGTATGTGCAGACATACGTACATCCACATTGGAAATAGCGCGGAGAGGTGGCAGAGCGGTCGAATGCACCGGTCTTGAAAACCGGAGTATCCGAAAGGGTACCGTGAGTTCGAATCTCACCCTCTCCGCGCTATCTCTAATTATTCTCAACGTAGCAAATGATTCCGTTTCAGAACGAAACAAAAAGTGTTACCTGACAACAAGGTCAAAAGGCGCTAGCATTGTGGGGATTAATGAAAAACATCATTTTCACCACACTGGGCGCTATTGTGGCTGTCAGTATCATCGTTTTCGGCTTTACCTACACGCAAGTTAACCAGGAACGACTAAATCTCTCCGCCGACCTCCAATACCGAACCCGCCTCCTTTCGGATACCCTCAAAGAGTCCATTGAGCCTTCATACAGCCGGAACTCCACCTCCACGCTTCAGCGAATCGTAGATAAATTCGCGGACAAAGAGCGTATCATCGGGCTTGGTGTCTTCAACAACCGAGGAGTGCCGCTCGCCTCCTCAAAGGATATGCCGAAGCGCGTTACCGATAATCCGGACTTTGTTTTTGTCGCGCTTGATAAAGGAAGTGCTTCTGGATTGTTCGAAAAAATTGACGGCGCTCCGAGATACCTCTTCGTCTCCCCGCTGTACAACAACAGCACGATTGTAGGCGCGCTCGTGACGGTACAGAACGCCTCGTACATTGACGAGGCGATTACGGACATTTGGAAGCGGAACGCGGTGCGCCTCCTGGTCCAGGTACTTGTCTTCTCCGTGGCTATCGTGCTCTTGGTGCGCTTCGTACTCTACCGGATATCGAAACGCTTCGCAGACTCGGTGAAAACCGCGCGAATGGATAAGACGGGTGCCCCCGCGTTCCGCGGACCTTTTTTCCTCAAACCGATTGCGAGCGAAATCGCGAAGATGCACACCAGCCTCGCGCAGGCGAGACAGGCGGCAAGTCTTGAAGCCCGTATGCGTCTCGACAAGCTGGACAGCCCGTGGACAGCCGAGCGATTGAAAGAATTTGTGAAAGTGCACGTCAAAGGACATCAAATCTATGTCGTTTCGAACCGCGAACCGTACGTGCACACCCGCATGAAAAATAAAATCACGTATTCGACCCCCGCACACGGCATGGTGACCGCGGTGGAATCGGTTATGGAGGCTTGTGGTGGTCTCTGGATAGCGCACGGAAGCGGTAATGCAGACAAAGAGACTGCCGATAAACTCGGGGAAATACGCGTCCCTCCAGAAGAACCTAAATATACACTGAAGCGAATCTGGCTTACGGAAGAAGAGGTGCAGGGACACTATATCGGATTTTCAAACGAGGCGCTGTTCCCTCTTTGTCTTATGTCGCACACGCGTCCGGTGTTTCGAAAGGAAGACTGGGAAATATACAAATCGGTTAATGAAAAATTTGCCGAGAGTCTGCTTCAAGAAATCACAGGCGTGCCGGAACCGATTGTGTTGGTACAAGACCTGCATTTTGCCCTTGTGCCGAAACTCATCAAAGCAAAGCGGCCCGACGCAAAGGTGGGCCTCTTCTGGCACCATCCGTGGCCGTCGGCGGAACAATTCAGCATCTGCCCGTGGCGGAAGGAGATTCTGGAAGGAATGCTCGGGGCGGATATCATCGGTTTCCACATACAGCAACATTGCAACAACTTTCTCGATACCGTCGGGAAGGAAATAGAATCCATTATTAATTTCGAACGCTTTTCCGTACAACACGGAGGAAGTACGGCGGTCATACGGCCATTTCCTGTTTCGGTGGCGCTCACCGGAGATACCGCCGTTGCCGAGCCAAAGAAAGCGGGAACTTTGGTTCTGAAGGAACTTGGAATACAAACGGGCTTTCTCGGTCTTGGTGTAGACCGACTTGATTACACCAAAGGTATTTTGGAACGGCTTCGCGGTATTGAATACTTTCTCGATACGTACAAAGAATACCGCGAGGGATTTACTTTCCTGCAGATAGCTGCACCGAGCCGTGAAGGAGTCCAGAAGTATCGCGAGTACGGGGCCGACGTCGCGAGAGAAGTTGAACGTATTAACCAGAAGTTTCAGATTAAAGACTGGCGTCCCATTGTGTTCGAGCGCAGACATTACTCGCACGAGGAGCTTGAACCCCTGTACCGGGTAGCGGATATCTGTCTTGTCACCTCGCTTCACGACGGTATGAATCTGGTCTCAAAAGAGTTCATCGCGACCAGAGCGGATGAGAAAGGTGTGCTTATCCTCAGCCAGTTCGCGGGAGCGTCTCGCGATTTGAGAGAGGCGTTGATCGTCAACCCGTACAGTGCGGAGGAAGTCGGAGAGGCGATCCGAACGGGACTCGAAATGCCATCGAGAGAACAGCAAGAGCGGATGAAAGCGTTGCGTACAAGCGTAAAAGAATATAACGTTTATCGATGGGCGGCGGAATTTATCAAAGCCGTGGTGAGCATTAGATGATGTTACGTATATGTCTACGCCGATACTTCCACATCAAGATGCCGTTCTCGCTATCATTCGGCGCGTGAGGGAGATGCTTATGCCTCACTACGGCACCGTTTCCTTCAAAGGAAAGGATTCCGGTCGGAAACACGATTTCGTTACCGACCTGGATTTTGCAATCGAAAAATTTCTCAAGGAAGAACTGGCGCGCTTGTATTCGGATATCGCTTTCGTCGGTGAAGAAACAGGGGGTGACCGGAACGCCGAGCGGTTTTGGCTTGTCGACCCCATAGACGGCACAGACCACTTTATCCGAGGACTTCCCTTCTGCACCACAATGCTCGCGCTCATTGAAAAAGGAGATGTTACCTTTTCCGTGATTTACGATTTCGTAAATGATGTTATGTACACCGCGGAAAAAGACGGCGGTGCATTCGCAAACGGCACACCGATTCACGTAAACTCGCGTCCCCTGGCCGGTTCGCGTATCACGTGGGATTTCAGACTCGACACACCGGAGCATATACAGAAATTCCTATGGCTCTCGGAGCGATGTATCCCGTTCGACACCGGAGCGTCCGGATTTGCGTTCCCGATGGTTGCGTGCGGAAAGCTTGACGGGCGGATTTGCATCGACGGCGGGAAAGACTACGACTATGCGCCAGGAGCACTGCTTGTTTCCGAGGCGGGAGGTGTCGTCGCGAATATCGGCAAAAGCACGTACGACTGCACAAACCTGAGCCTTATCGCCACAAACCCGGCTCTCTTCAAGGAACTCACCGGGGGTCCGGAGGCACTTTTTCCTATCTCTCCGCATCGGCAGTAGTGCGTATTTCTAGAACCTCCAGGTTACATGCTAAACTGTCTGGATGGTACTCACCTTTCCCGTCCTGCTTATCCTCCTCTCCGCCGTGGGAGGTTTTTCGCTTGCGACATTCATCCATTTCAAAAAGAAAAAGAGTGCTCCTATCGTCTGCCCTATCGGGCACTCATGCGACCCCGTCGTGCACAGTGACTACTCCTGTTTCTTGTGTATTCCGGTTGAACTTTTCGGTATGCTGTACTACTTCGTTATCATCTGCAGCTACATACTCCTTTCGTTGTACCCCGAATATAAAGAGGGCTGGACAGAAACGTTCATCCAGAGTGTTTCTGGAATTGCGTTTGTCTTCTCGCTCTATCTTACTGCCGTGCAAGCATTTGTGTTGAAGAAGTGGTGCACCTGGTGCCTTATCTCGGCAACACTCTGTACCATCATTTTCTTTTTCGGTCTCTCGCTCTAGAATCTTCTTTTCCTCTTTTTTAGAAATTAGATATTAGAAATTAGACATTTCCTCCCGATGGCTTCTTCAAAAATAGAGTGGCAGGCATATGACCGTATAACTCGGAAACACGCTCCCGACTGGTATTGGGCTGTCGCGATTATCGCGCTCTCGATTATGGTAACCGCAATCCTGCTCGACAACATCCTGTTCGCTGTTCTTGTCGTTATCAGCACAATAGCGCTCTTCCTGCGAACGCTCCAAAAGCCGAATCTTGTCCGGTATGAACTCACGAGCCGGGGCATCCGCGTCGATAAGGAGTTCCGCCCATTCACCTTATTTGAATCGTATTGGGTAACCGACAATCCTTCTTCGCCGAAACTGATTATGAAACCGAAGGGGCTTATTACTCCCCTTCTCATTATTACGCTTGGCACTGACGAAGCGGATTCGCTTCGCGAATTTTTGCGGGAGTATCTCCTCGAGGAAGAACAGCATGAACCGTTCTCAAAACGGATTATGGAGTATCTCGGTTTCTGACACGAAGTTGAAACCCTGTGGATGCGAATGAGCCAGCCTCTGGTGTTGCCGGCTCATTCGCTGTAGTATACCGCCAGCCTATGAAAAGATTTGTTCTCAAATTTGAGATGAGGAACCGCACACATCCAGGACAGGTTGTTATCGATATCGTCGCCGAGAACGAACAAGCAGCGCGGGAACTCGCTTCGCATCAAGACACGGAATGCCCGAGTAACGCGTGGCTCGACGCCGCGAAAACATCCTGTGGATCACACCGAACGCGCCGGAAAAACCGGGAGGTTCTCTCTGTCGGAAGACACTGACCATCACCGAAAGGCGTGCCACCACCCCGCCTTTTTTGTTTGCCAGAACGTGCAAAAAATATTAGTATGCAGAGCACTCCCCTCCCGTCGTTCAACGGATAGGATGACAGATTGCGGATCTGTCGATCGTGGTTCGATTCCACGCGGGAGGATAGACACACAAAACCACCCCGACTTTAGTCGGGGTGGTTTTGTGTCAGTGTGAGTTATACTTATCGTATGACTTGGCAAGACATCATCTTCGGAATCGGGCAATGGATTTTTGTGATTGCGCTCGTGCCTTCAGTGCTCGGCAAAGACAAACCGGCGCTTGCTTCAAGTGTGCTGACGGGAACCGTACTTGCGGTCTTTGCGGTCACGTACGTGACTCTTTCGCTATGGACGGCGGGAGTGTCCACCCTGCTGGTTGCGGGTATGTGGTACACGCTTGCGATACAAAAATATCTCGCGGGCAAGAAAAGCAAAGATGAAAGGCCTAGCTCTTAAGCAGTCGTTTGCAATTTAAGATGCGTTCGTGATTTCAAGAAAAAGTAGCCGACCACCGTAAAGGTGATGAGTGGGGATATCCACTCGGGTACCGGCACACGGAACGCGTGCAGGAGCATAATAAAGCCGAGGAAGAATACCGAGTACATCGCTCCGTTTTTGAGAAATATATATTTCTTTACCGTCTCAATATTTGAAACGGTCAGTTTCCGCAGGACAATGGCGCCAATGCCGTTACCGATGAGAATAAGCGGGATAGAGAGCGTAAACGCGAACGCCCCGAGCACACCGTCAATCGAGAATGTCGCGTCAATCACTTCAAGATATAGAATTTTGCTGATATCGGACCGAGCTGAGGCGCCGGAAATCATTTCTTGTTCCGCCCGTTCGGCATTCTCTTTGAAGCCGTGGGTGATGAAAAAAGCGGTGGAACCGATAACCGCTCCGAAGGCCATAAGCGGGTCGGACTGGAGTGCGAGCCAGACAATCACAGCGAGAAGCACCGAGACCACGGCATAAAACCAAACACCCTGCGCTTTGAAAAAGCGTTCTCCGGGAAGTCCAAAATGCTTTTCTTCCAGAAAAAGCCAATGGAAGAACAAAAAGACAAGGAAGATGCCTCCCCCAGCCATAAGAATCGGGGCTGATTTCTCGATGGCGGTATGTACCACCGGGTCGCTTGACCACGTAGCGGTAAACGCGCCGATAGGACCTAAACTCGGCACGGTTGCCCAAATAATCGCCCACGGCAAAAATCCACGAATCACGAAGACGGCAAACAGGATACCCCAAAACAAAAACCACCGGCGCATCTTCTCGGACATCGTTCGGAGCACTTCGGCGTTGATAATCGCGTTATCCGCGCTTGAAATTATTTCGAACAGCGCGAGACCGAGGACAGTGAATATAAAACCGGAAAGCATAATAGGCAGTACTATAGCCTGTTTCTAGCCAAAATAAAAACTCCGCCAGGGAGTTTTTATTTTACCTTTTGAACGAAAATCGTAAGGCGTGATTTCTTCCGGTCGGCGGCACCTTTCTTGATGGTGTGTTCCTTCGCCGCCTTGTCATATGCCTTGTAGGCAAGCGGGAGGAGCTTTACCGCATCCGCTGTCTTCTTCTCGGAGACAAGCTTCTTTATTTTCTTGGTGATATTCTCCACTGCCTGTTTCCGACGCAAGTTAAACACCCGCTTGCGGAGCGAGGCGCGATAGGCTTTTTTTGCTGAACTGGTGATTGCCATA
>SIBZ01000020.1 GCA_009694955.1 Candidatus Tayloriibacteriota bacterium
TTATGCAAACACTCGAAATCCTCCCCCCTGCGACGAAAATCTGGGTCGTCATTGACCCTGACGAACTTGAAAAACAATGGCCCCACGTATCTCCTGAAATTCGAATGAGTCTAAGGGATACGGGTAAACCGATTATGCATGAGAATGTTACACTCAGCTTCGTCTTTTTCCCGGTAAGGCAGAAATACGGACTCGGGATACCCGTGCATGAGCTTGCTACAGAAACTCCTTTCAAAGTGGCGGAATTGGTTTCGGATTGCGGCTCCGCGCGCGCCGATGTCATTTGGGCGCTCAAAGGATTGGGTCTCAAAAAATTTGAAGAACACGTCGGGCTCTTTCTACTCTAACCGAGTATATACTTTCGAAAACTCCGTGGCCTACGCACGGTGTTTTTTTATACAAAGAAAAAGGGCCACCGTGCAAGCACAGTGGACCCTCGTGAAAACCAACAAACCTAAGGAGTTGCGCGAAGTTCGAAAATCCGAACCCGCCCGATTACCTCCAGCCGTGCCGGCGGGAGGTGACTGACGCCCCGAGAAAGCTGGAACCCGATGTGGGTCCCCTCCTCGTTCGTCAGAACCGTTGGGACGGGGTATTGCCCCGACCACTCCGAGTCCCACCACACCACTACGTTTAGAGGAAGTGGTGACGAGAGGAGTGCGAAGCACCCCCAGAACTTCCCGTCCGGCAGTTCGAACTGCCGATAATACACCCCATTTCCCTGGATGATGCTGAGTTCGACTCCGGGAAGTCCCGCGGGCGGTCTCGGCTCGAGCGGCTGAATTATTCCACCGCCTCCTCCTCCACCTCCTCCACCACCGCCAGACGGAACTGTGGCTTCCTGCACATGCACGGTCGTGGAAACCGCCGGCCCATCCGACAACAGAAGATATCCGTTTGGAAGCTTCTGTCCTCCGAAGTCCGTTGCTAGAAGCTTCATCGATATCACTGTGATATCTGCGCCGGCAAGGCCCGAGGTTGAAAAGGTGACCGTGAATGTCTCCTTTTCCTTGAATGCGTATTTGCTTGGACGCCCCGCCCCGGTTCCGAGAAGAGACACCAATCCACGCCGAGGGTTATCCCCCCGCAACATGACGGCTTCTTCCCCAATGACCTCACCGGCTTCATTCCAAACTCTCACAGTCCCTAATGACATTGGCGTCCCCGAGGAGACTTCAAACTCCAATTGCCAACCACTATATATCATCGGGCTTCCCGGGCGAACAGATTTCGCATTGACTTCAAACCGCGCCCCCGCGATGTTATCCATAGCGGGAATGACTTTGTGTGTTGCCGACGAAACCGATACGGATAACACTGCCGGATTATTGATTGTTGTCCCGGAGGATATGAATACTCCCCATTCCGGATAAGGTTCGCAACTCTCAATTCCGTCCTTGTTCCGAATAGTCACCTTGCGTATCCCAGCACCAACGACATCGTCAGTTACGAACGCAGGCCCTGGTACAACTGAGATGAAAAACGCACCTCCTCTGAAACGTTTGGCTGGTTGCACCGTCTCAAACACCATCTGATTCATTGAGCCGATAGGAGAAACCTCTTCTATCCACGAAACAGGAAGAACAGTTTTCCATTTTCCGATTGCGACGATTTCGCCCTGCGTATTCTCCAGACGAATGTCCGTCAAGTCCGCAACAGTGGCGACTGTGGGGCTTACTTCCAGGGTCCCCGCCGGGTTATGGTACCGGATGAACTCGACAACGAGTGTGTCAAGCTCCAACCACCCGTCCTCCCAATTAACCTTGCCTGTAGATATTTTCCGATTCCCTACATCAAACGACACGAGCCGCACCCGTTTACCGGACTGCCCGAAGTAGTCGTATTGCTGTGAGCTTTCTGTGATACTAAATGTATCCGTCCCATATACCTGTTGAGCTTGTCCCGAGGTCGCGGAAACGAGTACCCAGACTAACAGCAAAAGACCGGTTGTTATTTTCATCGAATTTCCTTATTGATTTGGTTTATGGTTTGTCAAACACTGTTACGAAAAAACTCACCGCGTGAGCCTTTTCCTAACAGGTACAAACCGTTGCGGATTATATCATAATATTGTATAAAGTCAATAGATACGGCTTTACTGCTGTGCCTTCCCAACGGCTCTGTATAACGCTAAAAGCGGGGTCTCTCGCCCGCTCTTTTTTTCCTATATTTCTACAAACTACCCACTACAAGCTATTAACTCCCTTGCAAAATGTTTATCTGCTGTTGATACTTCGCCGCGAGCTCCATCACGTCGTCGCCGTAAAATGCATAGGCCTTCTTCCCCGCGTTCGTCCACCCCGCGAGATACCGGAGTGCGGCGAGCCGCTCGGCCGAGGCGGTTCCTTTATCCGCGCCGTTGTCCATAAGAAGAATCGCCGAGGCCATTATGGCATCCGACGGCTCCCAAGGGTTCGGCGGGTTGTGCCCCGTCGCCTTTCCAATACGTTCTTCATAGAGCACCCACGTCGACGGGATAAACTGCGCAGGACCCATCGCGCCTCCGTATCCGTACCACGGTTTCTTCGACACCGGCATTTTGTCTGGGTCGAGGCCGAGACGCTTGGTGATATCGAGGAAGGGTTCCGTATCGCGGGGTGCTTTCATATCCACCCTCCAGCTTCCCGTTCCGACATTTTCGCCGAGATTTGACTCTTCCGCGAGGATGCCAAGGATAAGCGCGGGGCGAACTCCGGTCTTTTTGCCGGCAGCGGTCGCGAGTTCGAGCGCCTTGCCGAACGGAATCGCCGCCGAACCGCGAAGTGTGAAGAGTTCCGCCCGTATCTGTGCGGCGGAAAGCTGTTTCACTTTGATAATCTTCTGATACTCCGCTTCAATTCCTTTTGAGATTTTCAGAATCCTCTTTTTTTCAGCTTCCTGTGCTTCGATTTTTCTTTTTTCGAGCTCTTGTATCTGGCGCAATTTCGTTTCCTCGGTGCGCCGGTTATCGAGCGCTTCGCGCTCCGCCTCGGTTTCCTTCTTGTCGCTGAAAAGTACTGTGTATGAATTCCGGAGCGCGACTTTGATGACTTGGTACTCGTCAACATCCTGGAAAAATTCAGAAAGGTTCTTGTTGCCGAACATCACCTCCGGAAGCGAGAACGAATCGGCTTTTTCGGTCTTGCGAATCAACTCTCCAAGCGATTCTTTCTCTCGGTCTATCTTATTCCCCAATTTTTCGATGATGACCTGCTTCTCGCCAGCTTCCTTGCCGAGACGTTCGATTTCAAGACTGCGCGCCCTGATGGAGAGTTTCGCCTTTTCGATGGTGGCGTTGAGGATAGCGATGTCGCGCTCAAGCGACACCGATTCGCGGGCGCGGACATTGAGAATTGCTTGCTGTTCGGCGATTTGCGCCTCTACCTGCGCGAGTTCTTTTTCAAGCTGTGCGCGACGCTCCTCTATATTTTGCGCAAACGCAAAAGAAGGCGCCAGTATGAGGGCGATACACGTACTGATAAAACCGAAAGACAAAACTCGCATACGGTACTCATAAATATAACACAAAAGACGGGTTGTCCCGTCTTGTGCTTCTCACATAGCCATTTTGAAAGTTATTTTTTCTCAGCCTTTTTCTCCTCCTTTTTCGGAGCGGAGGCTCCTTCGGCAGACGTTGCTCCTTCTTCACCCGGTACTTCTTCCTTGCCTTTCTTCATCACTTCAATCGTCGAGAGGTCAACCGGTACTTCTTCAATCACTTCTTCTTTCGGTTCATAGACCGAGGCGATGACGTCGTCAGGGGCAACAACGAGCGCCACTCCTTCGGGAAGCTTGATTTCTTTCGCGGTGATGATGTTGCCGAACGCGACAAGCGAGGAAATATCCACTTCCAGTTTTTGCGGAAGGTTCTTCGGTTCCGCTTCGATTTCAAGGTCGTGTACCACCTTCACGAGTACCGCACCGAGGTCCTTCACTGCCGGCGAAACGCCGGTAAATTCGATGGGGATTTTAATCTTGAGTTTCTGGCCTTTTTCGAATACGTAAAAATCGGCGTGGCGTAGTGTTCCGGTCACCGGATGCTTATCCACCTCGTGAATGAGCGCCTGCACTTCGTCGTCTCCATCCTGCAGGTTCACGACGGTGTTTTCACCCGCCTTTTTCCAGACTTTCTCGAACTCGCGTGCGGAAAGCGTAATCGGAGTTGAGGCTTGTTTCTTACCGTAAAAGACCGCGGGGATTTTCCCTGCGTTTCGTAAGGTATTCGGGGCCACCTTCGGGTCCCGCTTCTCGTATTTCAGCGCGATTGCCATAGGGCGATACTATAGCCGAATACGGCTAGTTTGTAAAGTAAAAAGTTTATAAAGTTACAAGGTCGACCTGTCTCCTATTTTAGGAACTTTCAACCTTAAGAACTTTACTAACTTACTTTGTTTGGTGGAGTCTCACCGTCAAAAAAAGCAATGAGGTTCCCCGCCGCGAGTTTGGCCATGCCGTCGCGTGCGTCCTTGGTCGCCGAAGCCGTATGAGGGGTAATAACGACATTGGGGAGTTTAATAAGACCTTTCGCAAGTTTGGGTTCAAACTCAAATACATCGAGCGCTGCGCCACGTATCGTGCCATTTTTGAGAGCCTCTACCAATGCGTTCTCATCAATGATGGGGCCGCGGGAGGTATTGAGAAGGTAGGCGGACTTTTTCATCAGCTTCAGCCGTTCAGCGTTGATGAGATGCGTTGTCGTCGGAAGAAGCGGGACATGGATAGAAACGACATCGGCTTCTTTTAGAACCTCTTCGGGTGTTGTCCGAAAAGCGGCTCCGGTCGCCCGCTCAAATTCTTCACTCTTCTTTATATCATAGTAGACGACCTTCATACCGAGTCCTTTTCCCGCCATTTCGGCGACTCTGCCGCCGATACGACCGGCACCTAAGATTCCGAGCGTCTTTCCCTGCAATTCTTCGCCCAAAAATAATTCCGGCCCCCAGCCCTGATACTTTCCTCTTCGTAAATACGTATCGCCTTCCACGACGCGCTTCACAACCGCGAACATAAGCGCGAGCGTATGTTCCGCCACCGCCTCGGTGAGCGCGCCGGGAGTATTCGTGATGGTAATCCCCCGCTTTTTCGCTTCTTCAATATTCACGTTATTAAACCCGACGGCGTAATTGGCGAAAATTTTCGCGCTCGGCACGGCATCGAATACTTCCCCGTCAATCGTATCGGTAAGCAGGCACAGTACGCCGTCATACGCTTTTTTCTTCAGTGCCTTCACGAGCTCTCTTTTTGAAAGCGGCCGGTCTTTCGGGCTAATATCGAGTACAAACCCTTTTTCCCGCAACATCGAGATTCCGATGTCGGGGATTTTACGGGTGATATATATGTTCACCATATGTATATTTTATCATGTATAAAAAACTTGCGCACTCCGTGGGGGAGTGCGCTTCTACGAAGTGACTTAGGGTTGCTAATGTCCGCCTTGTTTCCACCTGTCCACCTCCACAGGGTCAGGTTGATCTCCCCTTTCTCCAGCAGGATAGGGGTCATCTTCCTCCTCGCCGGGTGTCCCGCCGAAAAAGTAGCGGATGATGAGAAGAACAGCCAAGATAACGACCAATACAGCGACCAGCAAACCGAGTAGTATTTTGATAAGCATAGAGAACTGCCTTTGTTATTTCCAGACTAGCATGGGTATATCGGATACACAAACACGCATGCTATACTTTTCCTATGCCAAATAAATTAGACTTTCTCGCCATCGGCGACATCACAACGGATGCGTTTATACGCCTCAAAGAAGCAAGCGTATCCTGCGATATCGACAACGTGAACTGCACGCTCTCGATGCGCTTTGCGGATAAGATTCCTTACGAATCCGTGGAAATTGTTCGCGCTGTCGGCAATTCCCCGAACGCGTCGGTTTCCGCCGCTCGGCTCGGTCTTTCATCGGGACTGGTTACCGATATCGGTGACGACGAGAACGGCAAAGAATGCGTGGATGTCCTCAAAAAAGAAAAAGTGGACACGACCTATGTATCGACACACGCGGGCGCTAAGACAAACTATCACTATGTTCTCCTCTACGAAGCGGAACGCACCATTCTCGTAAAGCATGAAGAGTACCCGTACAAATTTCCGCCAGTCGAACCGTCACCGAAGTGGATATACCTGTCTTCGCTCGGCGGCAATTCGGAGCAGTACCACTATGAACTCACTGCGTATTTGGAAAAGCATCCTGAAATTCAACTCTCGTTTCAGCCTGGGACATTTCAGATGAAGCTCGGAAAAGAAAAGCTCGCAAAGCTTTACGAGCGCTCAAGCCTCTTTTTCTGCAACAGAGAAGAATCACAGCGCATTCTCGACACAAAGGAGACCGATATTAAGACACTCCTTACGGGCATGCATGCGCTTGGCCCGAAAATCGTCTGCATTACCGACGGCCCGAAAGGTGCATACGCATACGACGGCCATATGAATGAGTACTGGTTCATGCCGATTTATCCCGACCCGAAGCCTCCCGTGTCCCGCACCGGCGCGGGCGACGCCTTCGCCTCGACCTTCACCGTGGCAATTATCTTGGGAAAATCAGTAAGGGAAGCTCTCACGTGGGCGCCTATCAATTCAGCCTATGTCGTTCAAGAAGTCGGCGCGCAAAAAGGACTCCTTTCGCGTGAACAGCTTTTGAAATATCTCGAAACCGCACAAAGCGATTACCAACCAAGAAAACTATGAATTAAATTCCGCATATCCTTCTTCTCTACCATACTACGTAGTATGGTAGAGAGTATCCTAACGTTGAAGTTTTTTGGGCGGGATAAGACTTACATCTTCGCGAACAATGTTTGAAAGCAAATAATGGAGCGGATATCTCTTCCGCATCCATGCGGAACTCATCGGAACACTTGCCTCCTCGCGGAGTTCCACCAGTCTCTCTCGTCGTTCAATTTCCCGCTTGAGCCTGGGTAACGCCTGGGTGTACCCGCCGAAACCTCCCTGTAGCCATTTATGAACGGAGGCTACGGTAGTTGGTCCTGTTCCGAGTTTTTTCTCGATGCGGTCATACCCCCAACCCGCAAGAAGCAGTTTGGCAATTTGTATCCGGCGCGCGAGCATAACCGATTCGCTAGCGGAAAGAAGGTCTTTGAAAAAGTTTTTCACCTCTTCCTTAGTTTCCAGAAGTGCGATCATCGTCCAGAATTCGTCGAGAATCCGGGCGCGTTCTTTCGGGTTGATAGCATGGAATCTCTTTCTCGACATAGTGGCTTTTTCCGATTCTACCATACTACGTAGTATGGTAGAATTAAACTAATTGGTTTAAGCAGAGTTGGAAAATCCTGATTACCGTTTTAGGATAGTCCGAACCGCCTCTTTGATATGGGAGATGCCCATGCCGTAATGTTCCACTATCTCGTCGGGCTTGCCCGATTGACCGAAGAGGTCTTTGACGCCGACAAATTCCATGAGCGTAGGGTGTTTTTGTGATAGAACTTCGGAAACGGCGGAACCGACGCCTCCCATTACCTGATGTTCTTCAACTGTCACGATTCGTCCGCATTCTTTGGCAAGCTCGATAATCGACTTTTCGTCTAGGGGTTTAATGGTTGAAAGATTGAGCATGGTCACCGCGATTCCTTCCGCTTCCAAATCCCGGGCGGCGACAAGCGCCTTGTGGAGTAATCCTCCGGTTCCGATGATGCCCACTTTTTTATCCGTTTGTAACGGTGAGCGGAAGAACACCTGCGCCTTCCCTATCTCAAATGGAGTTTCAAGCGTGGTGATGACCGGTGTCTTTTCCCGCGCCAGACGAAGGTATACTGGCTCTTTTATTTTTGCCGCCGCAAGCGTCGCTTTTTTTGCCTCGATAGAGTCGCAGGGAGAAAGTACGACCATATTCGGAAGCACCCGCATGATGGCAAGGTCCTCAATGGCCTGATGCGTGCCGCCGTCGGGACCGACGGACACTCCCGCGTGCGAGCCGACAAGCTTCACGGGTCGGTCGTTGTAGCAAATGGTCGTGCGAATCTGTTCCCAGTTTCGCCCCGGAGAGAACATCGCGTATGACGAACAAAACGGAATCTTGCCCATCGCCGCCATACCGGAGGCGACCGTTACCAAGTTCTGCTCGGCAACACCCATCTCGATAAAACGATTCGGGAACTTTTTCGCAAACAAATGCATCTGTGTGGATTCGGTCAGGTCGGCGCACAGCCCCACCACCCGCTCATCCGCTTCTCCGGCAGCCAAAAGCCCCTCGCCAAATCCCTTGCGAATCGGGACTTGTTCTACATCTTTGTCCCAAATCTTGGGATTGAGTTTTACCGCGTGGTTTATCATGCTCGTTTTAATTTCTGTCCTAATTCCATCAGCACCTTGAGCGCCATCGCACCTTCTTCCTTATTCGGCGGTTTGCCATGCCATTCGTACTTACGTTCGAAATCGGGAACGCCTTTGCTCGGAATAGTGTTGGCGATGATGATGGTCGGCTTGTCGAACTCGACTTTGGCCTCACCGACGGCACGGTGAATGTCGGCGAAGTCATGCCCGTTCACCTCGATGACGTGCCAGTTAAAGGCCTGCCATTTATCGGAGAGCGGCTCGAGCGGCATGATGTCTTCCGTGAAGCCGTCTATCTGGATATTGTTGCGGTCGACAATCGCGATAAGGTTGCCGATTTTTTCTTTTCCGGCGAGCATGGCCGCTTCCCAGTTATTCCCTTCGTTCAGCTCCCCGTCGCCAAGCATGCACCAAAACCATTTCTTGTAAGAACGCCCCGCATCGATGCGTTCCGCAAGCGCCATTCCGAGCGCCTGCGAAAGGCCGGAACCGAGCGGGCCGGAAGAAGTCTCAAGCGCGGGCATATACTCGCGGTGCGGGTGACCTTGGAAGATGCTTCCATATTTGCGAAGACTCTTCGTGAATTTCTCCACGCCGTCTGTGCCGAAATAGCCTGCGTGCGCCATCGAGGCGTAAAGGACGGGACAGATGTGGCCGTTCGAGAGTACCAGCCTGTCGCGCTCCGGCCAGTCGGGATTTTTTGGGTCATGCCGAAGTTCGTGAAAATACAGATACGTGAAGACATCCGCCATGCCCAATGGGCCGGCAGTGTGTCCCGAACCGGCTTCCACAAGCGCTTCGATGATTGAAATGCGGATTTCGTTCGCTTTTTGTGCAAGCGACTGTATTTCCTTGTCGGTAAGGTGCGTATCGGCAAGGTGGACGGATGTTTCGGTGGTTTTTGATGAAGTTGGCATATGCGCGGCTATTATAGCACCCCTTTTTATGAAAACAGCCCTTCAAGTTCTCGTATCGCTTGGGCGGGATTCGCCTTTCCGAATACCGCCGAACCTGCCACTAAGCGAGTGGCTCCCGCGGCGATAAGACGTGGTGCGGTTTCGAGGTTCACGCCAATATCGATGCTAATCGTGAGTTCGGGGTATTTCTTTCGCAAATGAGATATTTTCGGAAGCACGAGCGTTTCGTCGAGCGGCACCCCGCCGAAACTGATACGGTCATTCCCCATACACTGCACGAAGGTTACTTCGTGCAAAAATGTCTCTAGTTTCTCAAGCGGGGTGGAAGGTTTGAGTGCGAGTCCAAAATCAACAACATGCTTCCATTCCTTGATAAGGTCAGAGAGTGCGTCGGGCTCTATGCTTTCAATATGTACGATAACGCGGCTCGCGCCCGCCTTTACCCAAAACGGCACGGCTTCTTCGGGCTTAGCGACCATAAGGTCAAATTCAAAATCAAGCTCCTGCCAGTACGGAAAACCTTCCGCCTCCCGAAGTATTCCGGCAATCTCCCCATGGTCGCCAATGTACGGCCATGTCTTGTTGGGCGCAAACTTGCCGTCACAGATATCAATCTGTACCGTGTCGGCAACACCTTTCACCAATTCCAGTTTAGCGGGAATCTCTGAGAACTCTTTGGCGATGATGGCGGGAACGATTTTCATAGGCTCTAGGGAAGAAGGCGCTAGGCTCTAGGCGGGGAGTTTTCTTCCCTAGTGCCTAGCGCCTAAGGCCTAGTGCCTTCTTTTAGCTTCCATACTGGTCATTCTTTTGGAGTCGGCGGATGTGGCGTTCGGCATTTGAGAAAGGCGTTTCAAGCCAGACGGTGATTCCATTTTTCGCTTCATCCAGCGTGCAGAAGCGCGCGCCGATGGCAAAGATATTGCTGTCGTTGTGGTCCCGCGAAGCTATGATAAGCGGCAGCATCTGGGGGCCGGGAGCATGCAGTGCGGCGCGCGCGCCTTTGATGCGATTCATGGCGATAATCTCTCCCTGTCCGCTTCCCGCGACTACAATTCCGCGTACTTCCGTGGACGGCTTCCCCACCACTTTTTGCGCGAGCGGAATTACAAAATCCGGGTAATCGTCTCCCGATTTCGGTTCAAGCGGCCCGAGGTCTTCCACTTCGTGACCAAGCGAGCGCACGAATTCCATGAGCTTCTGTTTCAGTTCAAACCCCGCGTGGTCTCCGGCGAAATATATGTGCATAAATAATAAAAATAGGAGAATAATGAAAATAGCTATTCAAGCTTTCTGAACACCATTTTAGAGAGCAACTTTACCACTTCGAGAAGAAGCGCGCTACATCTTGCAAAGCTTGTCTCATCAAGGTATTTCAGCCTTCTCGCAATTTCCAATTGTGTCTCAGGTTCCTTTGAAGAAGCGAACGAAATAACATAAAAATGATGTTTATCTTTTGGATTTATTCTTGCGTAACCTTCAGCAATATTTGATGGGATTGAAACCGCCGCCCTCTGCATTTGCGAAGCAAGAGAGTACAGTTCGCTTTTGGGAAAATCACCGGTAATTCCATACACCGACGTGACCAAATCCATACTTTTCTGCCAAACAATCCACTGCTTGTAGTCAGTCATACTGTTCTTCCTGCTATTTTCCTATTTTAATTATTTTCATTATTCAATTTGTTTTCCCGCTTCTATCACGTGCTTGACGAGCGTCGCCGCATAACCTGACTCATTGTCATACCATGCGAGGACTTTTACGAGATTGCCGCCAACTACCCGAGTCATCGAAAGTTCCGCAATCGCGCCTTCGGGGCGGCCAAGGATGTCAGATGAGACGAGTTCAGCTTCGGCAACAGCGAAAATCCCCTGCCAGCGTTTTTCTTTTGATGCTTGGGTGAGTACGGTATTTATTTCCTCCACACTTGTATCGCGTTTGGCGATAAAGGTGATGTCGGCAATCGATCCGCACGGAACCGGCACACGGAGTGAAATGCCGTCAAACTTCCCTTCCAGACTGGGATACGCTTTCGTCACCGCAATCGCGGCACCGGTAGAAGACGGAATAATATTTTGCGCAGCGGCTCGGCCTTCTCGAAACCCTTTCTTTCCGGCGGGACCGTCGACAAGAGCCTGTGTCGCCGTGTAGGCGTGTACGGTGTTCAGCACCGCTTTCTCGATACCCACAACTTCATCCAAAATAGCGATGACCGGGGAAGCAGCGTTCGTAGTACAAGAAGCGTTTGAAGTTATTTTAGCGTCTGCAAGCTTTTCTTCATTTAATCCCATAAGTATCGTCGTACCGTCCTTAATCGGCGCACTGATGACGACTCGCTTTGCCCCCGCATCAATGTGTGCCTGTGAAAGCTCAGCACTCGCAAAAAAGCCGGTGGATTCAACCACGACATCCACCTTGAGCTCTGCCCACGGGAGATTACTTGGTTCTTTCTCGGACAAATACTTGATACCGGTAAGTGTCGCCTCGCTCCTACCGAAAACGGAATCGTACTTCAAGAGATATTCCATATTCGCTTGATTTCCCAAGTCATTGACCGCTACAACCTCTATGTCCGGGTGCTTCACCGCGGCCTTCAAAAATGCCCGTCCGATTCGTCCCAACCCGTTGATACCTACTTTGATTTTTTTCATGTCTCTAGTATAGCCCCAACTACCCACTCCGTTAAGTGCCCTGTAGAAGCCAGGCTTCCACAGTGGAAGCCTGGCTTCTACAGATTACTCGAGAATGATACCGGGAGACTCCGGCTCTTCTCGTTCATGCACCCTTCCCTGTATATATTCCCGTGCATGCCGCTTAAACGCGTTCGATGAAGGAAATAATTCTCCAAGAATGTCCTTTTCAAGGAATGGTGCTGACCGCTTTCCTGCATATTCCATGAGGCTTGCATAGACATACCCGCTTGCCCATTCATAGGCGTCGTCGAATTTTTGGACAGCAACATCCAGCCCGCCCGCGTACAATTCAAACGGGTTCTTCACCATGATGTACGCAGCTACACAGCGCAGATAATTGTCGCTTTTAATCGTCTTTGCTTTATATGGCCCCTGGAAAAGGCTGCCCTTTTGCTTGTACTTGATATTGAAATGGTTCGCCATCCCTGTCCCGAGCCGCTGCATAAAAGTACTGATGCCATTCTCTTTTATTTCCTTAAACAAAATGTGGAAGTGATTCTCCATGAAGGAAAAGGCGAGAATGCGCACGATTGGTTCCTTTTCCGGCCACGAAGACGGACGCTCAAACGTGTGGGAAATCTTCTTATCCTGCAAATCCCGAAACCAGTTCTCGGGGATGTGCGTTTTGCTGTTAAAGTGATACAACATCAGCAGAAATCGCCAACGATCGAGCTCATCTCCTACAATGGGAAATCCGCGCGCACCTCTTTTGATGACATGCACATAATTGCCGACAGTGAATGGCTCTTTTCGCATCCCTTTATTCTAGCACCTTTGTAGAAGCCAGGCTTCCACAGACTTCAACTAGCGGGCCATGTCGTAGAGCTGTTTTACTTCGGCAGCGAAAAGGCTATTTCCTTAACTTTGCCAAATTCTGGTCTGCCTGTTTGAACTTCTGCCATGATTTCTCCAACCGGAACATCTTGCCGCGCACATCCATATAGCGGCGCGAAATATCCAAAAGCATATCGCTCGGAATCTGGCCTACATAGATACCCGCCGCTTGTTCAAGATACACCACCATCTTGTTACAGCCTTGCATGGCTTTTTCAATGGTCGCAACCGCCAACTTAAAATCGGAAAAGCGCATACCATGCGACTCGGCAATATACAGAGGAATGGAAAGAGCGCAGTTTGTCATTCCCTCCAACAAATCATAGTTGAGTTTTGCCAGTTGCGGTTTAATGTCTGTTGAAAAAATCACCGCACATTCGAGTGTCTTTTGATAGACTTCTAAGTCGCGGAAACTTCTGATTGGTTTTTTTGGTTGAAACTTCCACATTAAATTATTTGAGCTTTTACGCCTACTTCTCGCGGGATTTCGACCTTATTCCCACTCCTAAAAACTGCATGACGCTTGCGTTTGTAGCCTAGCTTTTTAACCACATGCAACGGATAAAACTCAAAATAATCTTTTTCGTCAAACCAACCGCATTTGAACTCAAACAAACGAAGTCCGGTGAGGCGGCTCATCGCCATCGCGTACCATGTCAACTGCTCAATCGGCTGTTCCTTAGCGGCGTTCGGTTTGTAATCGAGCAAATGCACACAGCCGTTGCGAATTTGGACGAAGTCAATGTGGCCAGTGAGCAAATTCGGCATCGCTTCGGGACGCTTCTTCCCTTTTAGCATAACAAGACCGTCATCGGTAACCTTAAATTTGAGAACATTCTCCAAATGTTCGATGTCTTCCCGACGAATATAGACCGGCACTTCTGTAGCAACAGTAACCGAATCGTTTGCGACGAAGAACCTTTGTAGTTCTTCATGCCGATGTTTATTCTCTAAAACGGAAGGAAGGACAAATTCGGCAAGGTGATTGGCGAAATTGGTCTTGGACTTCACAATCATATCCGCTTTATCAAACTTGCTCTTGATTTCCGACATTCGCCCGCCCTCTTGAAAATACTGATGCGGGGTCTCGGTGGAAACACTGTCCAAATATTCTTTAAGCGGTTTAAGATTGCGGTTCTTGAACTCTTCAAGCATCAAATAGGTTTTGGCGCGGTGATAACGGAATCGGTAGAGTTGGCGGTGTGCCATCGTGACCACTTCCACGGTTTCGGTGGGCTTGCAATATTTCACTGCCCACGGGCGCAGGCGTTCGTACCGACAGAGCGGTTTGTACTCCTCGTACCATGCGGAAGCGGTTTGTGGGTCCGGCGCTGCGCCGAATTTCTGCTTTACGATTGAGCATGTTTGTTCAAACGTAAATCCGAGATTATAGTGGCTCATACATTCGATAACGATCTTCAGCGGAAACTTCTTCCCCTTTATATCTTTGGCGGTAAAGGTGCGCCCACAGACCGGATTCCTGCATATGTAGAGTTGGGCAGTCCCAAACTTATTTTTCCGTGTGCCACGTTTTACGAAGTCTACACCCTCGCGTATGGGCAAGCTTCCGCAGGTCTTTGGAAGATTGCTTGATGGGCATCTTCCAACACACGGCGTGTTGGAAGATGCCCATCAAACGGAGTCTCGGATGCCGTAGGCACCACGGCAATATCGGGACCGGGACGGTCAGCATCAGGCAGGGGGACGGCCGGTGTTTTCTTCAAGTGAGCAGTTTTTCGCTTGACTTTGCCTTTCATATTTGCTAAGTTGTATCTACAAACGGCTTCGGCCCGACTCCGCCGCAAGGCGGAGGTAACAAGAAAAAGTTCAAGGCAAAAGCGCCTTGAACTTTTTCGTTAGTGTTTCGAAATCAACACTCGCTATGTCACCCAGCTTGTGACTTAGTCGGGAGGCATCAATCAAACGCATCTGCGACAGTATAGCGGCGCTCGGAATCTTTTTTAAATCCTTGTCCTTGTCGCCAGCGCTGAGTTGAAAGATAGTGAACTGAAAATAAAACTCGGTATCTTTTTTCGTATTGGTCAGGGGAATACCCCAGAAGATTTCTTTATTGAATTTCTTGAAAACTATAACGGGGCGCAAGAAATCTTTTCCGCCTCCATCTTGTTCAAAACCAACGTTAACGCCAAGCGCACACCACCATACCTCCCGCTCGTGAAAGCCAGGTCTGTTTTCGCTTTCGTGGATGGAAGCCTTCTTGCTATGCCATTTTTGGAAGTCCTTTTTCATATGCCTGATTCTACATCTTTGGGGACAATTATCTCATATCACGCATAACTTTTGTGCATATCTCACGCATTTCTTTAAATTATAGCCTAACCCCTGAAAATTCGTGCTATGGCGTCCCCATGCCGATGTTGCCTGACGTCTGTGACATTGGTCCCAAAACTTTATTCTGTTGGCGTCGAGGTCGCAGTATCTTCGGTTGGTGACGCTTCGGGTTCTGGAGTTGGTGTAGTTTCAGGTGTCGGCGTGGCAGTCTCTTGGGACGGTTCTGAAGAAGTAACTTCGGCATCGGAACCTACTATCACGGTCCTCTCCGCCGTCCCGATATTGCCCGCATTGTCCGTCGCCTTGTAGTGAATAGTATACGTCGTCGAATTTGCGGTATCAAGTTGAATCTGTCCAACTTCAACCCACGTTGAGTTATCGAGCGATGCCTTCACACCGAGATTCGAACTCACATTGTCGGTCACGCTCGCACCAAGGTCGGCGTAGTTCGAGTTCATGTTCACGTTCGCAGGGTTATTTCCGTTCACCGTGATGATTGGTGCGACGGTGTCGGTTCCCGTCCCCTCCCCAGTTGAGGAGGGGTGGCCGGAGGCCGGGGTGGTGGTGTTTTCGGCGCACGTTCCCGCAACCTTCGCAAACTCGCCGTGGGTGATCCGCACGCAATACGTCGCTCCGGTCGCCGAGTCCTTCATCTCCAATCCGTTCTCTACTTTAGCCGTACCGAAACTTCCCACGGCGGCGGTGATTTTCGACACCGTCCACTCCCCCGCCGACGCTATCAAGTCCTTCACGGCGGTAGCAATTTCGGCGACAAACGACGGAGTCGTTTGGGACGGTGTTGAAGAAGCAATTTCGGCACCGCGGCGCTCTAGAGCCGTTATACGCGTTTCCAGCCCTTCCAGACGCTTCTGCTGCTCCTGTACCCCCGCGAGGATGAAGGTGGCGAGTTTGTAGACGTCCACTCCCTTCTTGTTGGCAGAGAGGACTTCGTCGGGGGCTTCTTCCGCTATGAGACCTAAGCGTTTGGGAGAGCCGTTTGCTTCACCGTTGTAG
>SIBZ01000021.1 GCA_009694955.1 Candidatus Tayloriibacteriota bacterium
GAGCCGTCGCGTGTCCGGTAGGTGTAACCGTCGGAGTCGAGCTTCACGCCCGCACCGCCTTCGTTCAGCATCGGTTCAATCGCAATCACCATACCGGCTTTGAGCACCATCCCCTCCCCTTTTTTCCCAAAATTCGGTACGAACGGCTCTTCGTGGACGGCGTAGCCGACACCGTGTCCCGCAAGTTCGCGGACAATCCCGAACCCGTACGGTTTAACAAAACTTTCAATCGCGAAGCCGACATCTCCTGTCGTCGCGCCCGCGCGGACCGCTTTGATGCCAACCAATAGCGATTTCTTGGTTACCTCGAGAAGCTTTTTCGCTTTGGCGTCAATCTTCCCCACCCCGACGGTTACAGCACTATCGGTAAACAGTCCCTTATGGATTAAGCCGGTATCGAGCGTGACAATATCACCTTCTTTCAGCAGTTTTTCAGTTTCGTTCGGAATGCCGTGCACCACTTCGTCATTTATGGAAACACAGAGTGACGCAGGATACGGGCGTTTCGCTCCGCTTGGCACATAGCCTAAAAACGAGGGGGTGTCTCCCCCGTTAAGCATCAGCTTCTGTGCGAGCGCGTTAAGCGTTCCCGCCGAAACGCCAGGCTTCACCTCCGCCACAAGTTTCTTGAGGATTGAAGCAAGGCGCTTTCCGCCCTCACGGAGCAGAGCGATTTCTTCCGTTGTCTTTATAGTTATCGGCATAGGCTCTAGGAAACAAGGCTCTGGGGTCTACTCGCGCCTATCTTATCACTGTCCCTGTAAACGGCTTTCCCTCAAAATAGTTCTTAAGGTGTTCTAGATTGTTACCGTTCATAATCGCGATTTCAAGCGAAAGCTCGCTTCCCCGCTTCGCGGCCACTGGGTCAAAGGGTGCATTGAGCCCCGGCACCCATGCCGAGGGTTCAGGGAGCAGGTCGCGGAACTCTTTCCACGTTGCACACTCAATCTTTTTCGCGTCGGGAAACTTCCTCGGGTCTTTGTCGTAGACGTAGTCAATGTTGGAAAGATTGATGATTCGTTTCGCTCCGGAGCTTTCCGCCATAAGGATGGCGCCGAAGTCGGTGCTGTGCCCCGGCTTCCAACCGGCGCCAATCACAAGCGGTGCGGTCACCTTGGATAAGACGGCGGGGTCAAGCACAAGTTCAGAATGCGCGATATCGCCAAACGCGACACGAACAAGCTCTGCGTTCAGCCGAGTCGCGAAAATGCCGACCCAGTCGAGCTGGTCCTTATCCGTAACGCCAAGTTCCGTTGCCGAGGCCTGATACCTTCGGCACACCTTCCCACCTCCGACAATCACGATAAACGATTCGCCGAGTTTCATTCGCTCTTGTATAAGCGTACGGAATGCCGAGATAAACGCGATATCAATGCCGTCGGGAACGACGATTGAACCGCCGAGGGAGATGATGGTGGGAGATTGCATAGAAATTATCAAGGCTCAAGTATCAATTTTCAATCAATTCTTAAATTGAAAATTATTTATTTCGGGCTTTGTTTGAAAATTGGAAATTGATAATTGGAAATTACAATCCGATGGCTTCGAGGATTGTTCGGTGCACTTCCTCCGGACTCTGTTCGCCATTGATATCGTGAAATATATACCCCTCGCGCCCTTTGAGGTACTCAACCGCAGGAAGCACTTCGGTCGTATACCACGAGAGCCTGCAGTCAATCCCCGCCGTACTGTCGTCGTGGCGGGCACGCAGGAGGAGTCTACGCTTTGCTTCCACGGGAGAGACGTTAACCAAGATAAGATGCACGGGGCTTCGTTTGAAAAACTGTATGGCCGAATCAAGCACGATGGCTTCGGTTGGTTTGCGCGGAGAACCGTCAATAAAGAGGTGCTCCTTCCCGGTAATATTCGCGACGAGATTCCCCGCCCAAATCCAAATAGCGAGAAACTCGGGCTGTAAACCTCCCGCTTCTTGAATCTTTTTCGCGAGATGCGAGGCCAGCGTCGTCCCATTCATAACATTACGGAAACCGTCTCCTGTGTACGACGAAAACTGCGGAATTTCCGGTGTCTTCGTCAGCAAATACTTCTTCAGAAGGTCAACTTGTGTTCCCTTTCCGGAGCCTGATGGTCCGGCGAAGATGAAAGTGGAAGGAGTCATAGCGTATAGCTTATAGCTTATAGCTGTTAGTTACAAGAACTTTCTCGCCTTATAAGCTAAAAGCTATGAGCTACGTGAGTATTTCTTAATACTCACGCATCGATATCTGCGCGTCAATCTTTTTGATGAGGTCGAGGACAACGGACACCACGATGAGAAGCGCAGTACCGCCAATCGCGAGTGACTGGTTACCGGTGAGGCCTTGCATCGCAAGCGGGAGGATGGCGACAACCGCGAGGAACGTCGCGCCGACGAGCGTAATCCGCGTCACCACCGACGCGATGTACTGAGACGTCGATTCGCCGGGGCGTACACCGGGGATGAATGCGCCGTTCTTCTGCAAATTAGTGGAAATGGTTTCTGGGTCGAACGTGACCGCGGTGTAGAAATACGTGAACAGGAATACCAGGACGAAGTAGAAGCCCGCGTACACCCACTGATTCATAAAGATAGTCGTGAGGAATGTTGAGATGCTATGCAATACGGCGTTATCAAACGCCGAGAGCACCGTGGCAATCATCTGCGGAAAGAGGAGGATGGAAAGCGCGAAGATAATCGGAATCACGCCCGCTTGATTGATACGGAGCGGGAGGTACGTCGAGACACCGCCATAGACCTTCATACCGCGTACGCGCTTCGCGTAGGTCACAGGGATAGGACGTTCCGCTTCGGTTACGACAACGACACCCCACACCACGAGGAGCGCGAGCGCGATAAATCCGAGATATATGGGCACCTGACTCGGGTCGAACGTGAAGGTAAGCTGGGCAATTGCCGAAGGAAGTCCCGAAACGATACCCGCGAAGATGATGAGCGAGGTTCCATTGCCGATGCCGTATTCGGTCATCATCTCGCCAATCCACATCACGAGGAGCGAACCTGCCGTCACGATAACGACGTTCGTAATCGTGGAAAAGAGCGCAAGCTCGGTAAGGACCCCTTGGCGCGAAAGCAAAACAAGAAAGCCGAACGCCTGAATGAGCGCGAGTGGGACACTGAGGAGTCTTGAAAACTGCGCGAATTTCGCCCGTCCCGCCTCCCCCTCCTCCTGATACATCTCCTTCAGCTTCGGCGACATCATCGTGAGAAGTTGCATAATGATGGACGCCGTAATGTAGGGACCGACACCGAGCATCACAATCGAGAGGTTGGAGAGTCCTCCTCCGGAAAAGATGTTAAGCAATCCGAAAAACTGGTTTTCCGCGAGAAAACTCTCAAGCTTCAAAATGTCGACGCCCGGAATCGGTATAGCCGAAAGCAAACGGAAGACGATAAGCATCGCACCGATAAAAAAGAGGCGCTTGCGTAGTGACGCGTCGTGCCAGACAAGTTTCAGTTTTTGTAGGAAATCCATACTCAGTGCGTTAGCTTTTAGCTTGTTAGGAAACCGGCAAAGCCAGGACATCCTCCTCAGCTAGACGGCTACTCTGCCACCAGCTTTCTCAATGGCGGCTTTTGCAGAGGCCGAGATGGCACAACCGGAAACAATAAACGCTTTGGTGACCGTACCGGTTCCCAAAATCTTCACCTTGGGAACGTTACCACTCTGAAGCGAAATCACCTTGCCAGCAAGGAGTGTCTCGGGAGTAACCGCGCCACCCGATACAAACGCCGTTTCAAGTGCTCTGAGATTGACCGGGGTGTACGCCTCCTGGAAACTCTTGAACGACTGCTTACCGCGTCCACGGAGCTTCGGAATCCGCTTAATCATATCTCGAATTTGCGGATACATTTTGTGTCCGGAACGCGCCGTCTGGCCTTTGCCTCCCCGGCCGCTTGTTTTGCCACGCTTACCCCCGCGCCCCACTTGGGTGCTTTTTTTGTTTGCGTGAACTCGTTTGAGTGTGTGAAATTGCATAGAAAGTAACTAACAACAAACAACTAACCACTAATAACAGCCGGCTTCTCTTCAGTCTTTTTGTTGTCGGTTGTAAGTTGTCGGTTGTTGGTGAGACCTGAAAGCGCTTTAATCGTCGCCTGTGCGATATTGAGCTTGTTCTTGCTTCCGGAACGGATTTTGGCATTGACGTCCGTAATACCGGCAAGCTCCAACACCGAGCGTACAGCACTTCCGGCGATAAGACCTTTATTCTTTGCGGGAAGAATGACGATGGATGCACTGGAATATTTCGCTTCAATAATGTGCGGGATGGAGTTGTTCGCCGTCCGCGTAAGCTTCAACATATGTTTCTTTGCATTCTTGGTCGCCTTCTCAATCGCAAGCGCGGTGTCTCCCGCCTTTCCGGTACCGACGCCGACCGAGCCTTTGCGGTTACCGATAACCATAAGCACGCTGAAATTAAATCGACGTCCGCCGGCCACCACACGGGCGACACGCCTGACACCGAGCATCTTCTGGTCAAACTCCGGCTTGGCGCGTTCTTCGCGTCCGCCTCCTCCACGACGGTTCCCTCCGCCACCACGTTGACCACCGCGTCCGCCACCACTTCCGCCACGCCGATTGCCGTCAAAACCCTGACGAGCCGGAGCCACCGGTGTGGAAACGTGAACCGGTGCCGGCGTTGTCGGTTCGGCTGTCGGCGTGTGTTCAGTTGTTTTAATTTCGTCGGCCATGGTCTTTTTTAGATATTAGAAATTAGATATTAGAAATTCCTTTTCTTAAAAGATGAGTCCTCCTTCCCGCGCCCCATCGGCAAGCGCCTTAATCGCTCCGGCATAGAGGTATCCGCCACGGTCGAACACTGCGAGCGTGACATTCTTCGCTTTCGCTTTCTCTGCAATCGCCTTCCCGACGGCTTTCGCTTTTTCGGCGCTTGAACCTTTGAGTTTCGCCGACGAAGCCGCGGCGAGCGTTACCGCCTTTTCATCATCGATAAGCTGAGCCGAAAGCGCACGGTTAGAGCGGAACACGGACAAACGCGGACGGAGCGCAGTACCCGAAACCTTCGCCCGGATACGGCGATGTCTTCGCATTCTCTTTTCGGTTTTTTTGTTTACGGTTGACATTGTGTTAGAAGATAGCGGGTAGCGAGTAAATGGTAGATAGGATACTTTCGTCTTTTTCTTTCTACCTTCTCCTTGCTACTTTCTGCTAGGTGGTCTTCTTCCCTTGCTTCCTACGGATAACTTCTCCATCGTACCGGATACCCTTCCCTTTATACGGTTCGGGTTTCTTGAGCGAGCGGATCTTCGCGGCAAACGCGCCGACTGCCTCGATATCGGAGCCACTGATAGTTACGATGCCTTTTTCTGAAGTAACCTTAAGTTCTGTCGGAATCGGGAGTTTGATTTGATGGGAAAATCCGAGCGAAAGCGTCATTTCCGTCCCTTTGACTTCCGCTTTAAAGCCGATTCCCTCAACAATAAGCTTTTTCACGAAGGCCTCTTTGCTCCCCTGAATCATATTGCGGATGTGCGCGACCGTGGTACCGAGAAGCATCCGAGTCGGGAGTGCGTCATCCTTTGGCGTCACGGTAACACTGCCGTCTTTCACTACGACGGAAATAGAAGCGGGAACGGGACGCGACAGTGTACCGGTCGGTCCTTTGACGGTAACGACTCCACTACTCACTGCCACCTCCACCTTCTCGGGAATGACTATTGGTTTTTTTGCTAAACGACTCATTATGGATACTACGTATTACAAACCCCATACAAATGTACAAATGGATATCTAAATTCGTATATTTGCACGGGATTCGTTATTGGTATTCTTACCAGATTTCAAACAATACTTCTCCTCCGACCTTCGCTGCTCGCGCGTCGGTATCGGAGAGAACGCCTTTCGGAGTCGAGAGCACCGCCGTTCCCGACCCGTTGCGTACCGGCCGGATATCGCGTGCTTTCTTGTACAATCGTTTTGAGAGTTTGGAGACTCGTTTCACCGAGGAGACACGGAGAGCATTCTCTCCCGTCGGAAGAGTGACTTCCATAGCATAGCCTTTCTTTGCTTTTCTGGACGAAGCGATGTACCCCTTCTTCTCGAGTACAGCCGCGACCGACATAATCATCTTGGAGTGAGGAAACGTGAAAGATTCCAACCCTTGCCGGCTTGCCATCTTGAGTGTATTCAAAAAATCAGAGATAGGGTCTTGCATAGCTTCTTGCTTCTAGCTTCTAGCTTTCAGTCTGAGGAAGTCTTTCCTAGAACCTGAGACCTAGAACCTAAAAGCTTCTTAGATTACCAACTCGACTTCTTAACGCCGGGAATCATACCCTCGTTCGCGTACTCTCGGAAACAAATACGGCACAGACCGAAATCGCGCATAAAGGCGCGCTTGCGCCCGCAACGGAAACAGCGTCGCACGATGCGGGAGCTGAATTTGGGCTTTTTAAGCGCCCTAGCGATAGTGGAAGTCTTAGCCATAGTAAATAAAAAACGCTCAACGGCGTGGGAGCCATAGTAACAAGTAGAGCCGTGGAAGTCAAATAGCGATTTCCCTCTCGCTCACAAAGACAAAGCCGTTCGAATCTTCGAACGGCTTTGACCGATACCGGCTACTTTCTTGTCTTTGCTTCCTCCTTTTTAAACGGAAATCCGAGATAGTCGAAGTAGGCTTTTGCTTCCTGTGTGGTCTTCGCGGTGGTGACGACCGTAATGCCGAAACCGAACACATCGCGTAGGTCTTCATCGGTAGCCTCGGGGAAAATGGTGTGCTCTTTGATACCGATGGTTATATTCCCTATTTCATCAATCGCCCCTGCCGAAATACCACGAAAGTCTTTGGTTCGGGGGAGGGCGATATGAAGGAGTTTATCGAGAAACGCGTACATTCGAGGACCACGAAGCGTTACCTGCGTACCTACCGTATCGCCCGTGCGGGTCTTATAGGTCGCAATCGATTTCTTCGCTCCGCGTATCGCGGGCTTCTGCCCCGTGATTTTCGCGAGACGGTCCTGCACGACTTCAATTTTCTTTTTGTCTTTAAACGAACCCACGCCAGCGTTCACCACCACTTTTAAAAGTCGTGGGGTTTGCATCACGTTCCTGTAGCCCATCTTATCTTTGAGGGCACTGAAAGCCTCTTTTTGTTTGTCTTTGAGAGTTTTCATAATCGTGTAGCGTGTAGCGTGTAGCGTGTAGCGTCAGAGTCTTCTCTTTGGCTTCCGTTATACGTTACACGTTTTGCGTTATATTTCTTTTCCTGACTTGCGGCTTACCCGAATCCACTTCTCACCGACCTGCTTCCGACTCGTCCGGACAGGCTTTCCGTCTTCTATCAGCGCGACATTGGAGACGTGAATGGGCATCGCTTTCTCGACTATCTGTCCCTTCTGGCCAGCTTTGCGCGGTTTCTGATGGCGTTTAAGCAGATTAAGACCTTCGATGATAACCGAATTCTTATCGGCAAGCATACGCGCCACCTGCCCTTTCTTGCCCTTTTCAGAGCCCGAAATCACTATCACATTGTCTCCTTTGCGGATTTTCATACTGATTAGACCACTTCGGCGGCCTTTGATGTTATTGAATGGAAACCCATCTCTGAAAGTTCTCTCGGTATCGGACCGAAGATGCGTCCCGCAAGCGGGTCGGTCTTCCCCTTTTCGAGTATCACGACGGCATTTTCGTCAAAACGGATATAGGAACCATCGGCACGCCGATACGGCTTGCGCTGACGAACCACCACCGCGTGAAGGACGTCCTTTTTCTTGACTCCTTTGCGGGGCTCGGCCTTCTGCACGGAAAGCACAACAATCTCGCCGATTTCCGCATACCGTTTCTTTGAACCGCCAAGCACCTTGAAAATGCGTCCGATTTTTCCTCCGGAGTTATCTGCGATTTTGACGATGGCGCGCGGTTGTAACATGGGAATTTGTAAAGTGAAAAGTTTATAAAGTTTGTAAAGTCAGACTCTACTTTATGAACTTGTAACTACACGGAAGTGTTTATCTTTCGACATCGGGCGACATTCGATGATGGTTACCTTCTCCCCTTCTTTCTTGGTGTTCCCCGCGTCGTGCGCCTTGAAACGCGCCGTGTGCTTCATATATTTTCGGTATTTGGGGTGCGCGACAAAACGGTTGACCTCCACCACAACCGTATCCTTCATTTTCGCGGATACGACCGTACCTTGGAGGGTTTTCCCTTGAGCCTTTTTTGTTTGTGCCTGTGTATGCTTCATAGTATAAAATCTACTTCGTTTTCCTCGACGCAAGTTCAGTGAGCAGACGGGCGATTTCTCTTCGAAGATTCCTGCCTTCTTTGACATTCTTCGTCTTGCTTCCTGCGGCCGCAAAACGGAACGCCTGCAATTTCCCTCGGTTATCCGCTATCAGCTTGCCGATATCCTGTACTGTTTTTTCTTTAAGTTCGGTCATGGTGATGTGCTACCTTAACGTAAAAGGTTGCCCTCCGCAACTATCGCGCGATTACTTTACTCTTAACCGGAAGCTTGGTGCCTGCCTTCCTGAGCGCTTCCTTGGCGATGACCTCGTCGATTCCGTCTACCTCAAAGATGACGCGTCCGGGCTTTACTTCGAAACAATACCCTTGCGGGTCGCCCTTACCTTTACCCATACCAACTTCCGCTGGTTTACCGGTATACGGCCTGTCGGGGAAAATGCGAATCCACACCTTTCCGGCCTTACCGGCGCTCCGCGCGAGCACCTTGCGAGCCGCTTCAATTTGGTTTGAGCGGATACGGCCTCCTGAAAACGCTTTCAAGCCGAACGAGCCGAAGCTTACCTCCGTACCACGAGTTTCAACCTGTGGCTTCTTCGGATTATGGCGCATCGTATGCCACTTTCGAAATTTTACTTTTTTGGGAAACATCATATGTTTAGCTTTCAGCTACTAGGTTCTAACTTTCAGCTTTCAGAAATTTCTTCCTAGAAGCTAAAAGCTGAAACCTAAGAGCTATTTCTTGGGTGTCGCCTTATCCGCAAAAATCTCTCCCTTATATATCCATACTTTGATACCAATATCGCCGTAGGTCATATGAGCGCGTTCGCGGGCATAGTCGATATCCGCGCGGAGTGTCTGAAGCGGAATACGCCCCTTCTTGAGCTCTTCGGTACGCGCCATTTCCGCACCACCGAGGCGGCCTCCGAGATAAATACGGACACCCTTTACGTCTCGGTTCGCCATAGTCTTGTCGATAGTCTGTTTCATCACACGGCGGAACGGAAGGCGTTTCTCGAGTCCTTCGGCAACCATATGCGCCACGATGGCGGCGTTCGATTCAGGCGAACGTACCTCTTCAATATCGAGTTTGAGATTTTCAAAACCGGATAGCGCATTCTTCCTGGCGAACTTAAGAAGTTCGTTTTTGAGCTTCACCGCCCCTTCCCCGCTCTTACCGATGAGCATACCCGGACGTGAGGTGCGGATGATGATGCGAAATTGCTTCGGACCGCGTTCTATATCTACTCCCGCGACATACATACCCCGAAGACGCTTCACGAGAAGCTCCCGCACGAGAATATCGCCCTTGAGCCGTTTCTGGTACTCCCCTTTCACGCCGAACCAGCGGGACTTCCAGTCCTTGATGATGCCAAGTCTATGTGAATACGGGTGGACGATGTGTGACATAAAGAAAGCAGATAGCTTTTAGCTTTTAGCTTTTAGCTTTGAAGAAGCCTCCGATAAAACCAAAGTTACTTTGCTGGTACGCTTCAGAATCTGATAGGCGGAACCGTGCGCGCGAGGCATCGAACGTTTAAGCACAACACCCGGGTCAACACGGAAATCGGTAATCACGAGTGCTCCGGCATTCGTTACCTTCTGGTTCTCCTTCGCGTTCGCAACGGCGCTTTCGAGAAGTTTCCGGAGCGGAACGGTTGCAATCTTCGGCATAAGGGCGAGCATCGCCTGCGCCTGCGCAACAGTCTTCCCTTTAACGGCATCAACCACAAGACGCATCTTGCGGGGTGATTGGCGGTAGTTGTTGAGTATTGCTTTCATTGTTGTGTATCGTGAAGCGTGTATCGTGAAGCGTCAGATATCTTTCTCTTGCCTGACGTTATACGCTACACGTTTTACTTTTTGGCTTCCGTAGCGGCTGTCTTCGCGGTTTGCGTCGCCGCGATTTCCGCTTCTTTCTTCTTCATTTCAAGCTCCTTCTGCATTTTACCGCCGTGCTTCACGAATTTGCGGGTGAGCGAGAACTCACCGAAACGGTGTCCCACCATATCTTCGTTCACGAGCACTTCGGGAAAATCTTTACCGTTGTGTACCAAAAACTTGAATCCGACCATTTCAGGCGTAATCACGCAGGCGCGGGACCACGTCTTAATTGGAGCGGCCGACTCCGGTCGCTTTCCGACGAGCTTTTTCAGCACGCGAGGGTCAATATAGGGTCCTTTCTTGAGTGATCGGGTCATGTAAATGCAGACTGGACGCGGACTAAATGCGGACTTTCCGCAGACTCATAAATAAAATCCGCTCCGTGAGCGTGGAAGCATACTAACGAAATAAGGGTAAAAAGTCAAACGCATTGAAAATGGTACCAACGTAGGTTTATATGAGCTCCGATATATGAGCTCATCAACAACGTTATCCTGGGAAGAATTCGGGTCCATACGGTTCCGCGGCCGAGACATCCACTTTACGCCTGAAGACGGCATACCGAGAAGGGGTAAAATACTCAAAATGGAGATTGCGTACGCAGGAGTCCTTGGATTTGTGTTCGTTATTAAGACACGGGAAAGGACAGAGAAATTCGTTATCTCTACGTTTCTTAACTTCACACAACCGGAACGTTTTGAAAACGGCCGGATAAAAGCAACAAACTTTGACGGGACACACTGCATTATCTACTACAACGACGAAGAAGAAGAAACGTCCCTATCGGCGTAGTCCCCCTCCAACAAAAGCCACCCAACACTTCGTGGCTTTTTTTGTCTTATGCTTTCTTGCCGACTTTTCGGCGAGAGATAATGAAGACGTTTGAGTATTTCTTCGGCGCGCGGGTTTTCTGTCCCTTGCCTGACGGCTTGCCCCAGCGAGTCTTTGAGCGCCTGAGTCCGCGTCCTTGTCGTCCTTCACCTCCACCGTACGGATGGTCGGGCGGGTTTTGCGCGGAACCTCGGACCGTCGGGCGGATACCGAGCCAGCGAGAGCGACCCGCTTTACCGATAGACACGAGATGGTTCTCCTCGTTTGAAACGGTACCAACGGTCGCCCACGCGGTATTGATGACTTTCCGGACTTCCGAAGAAGGGAGATTAATGAACGTGTAGTCCCCTTCTTGCGCCTTCACCTTCGCGGCATTGCCTGCCGAACGGGCGAGGAGCGCTTTACCTCCCGGTTTCAGAGAGACGTTATAGACAAATGTATCAACCGGAATAGCGTGAAGTGGCAGACGGTTCGCGGGAAGTATTGGTGCTTTCACCGACACCAGGAATGTGTCGCCTACTTTGACACCGAGCGGAAGAAGGACATACCGTTTCTCGCCGTCCGCGTATACCGCGAGGCCGATAAAACCGCTTCGGTCGGGGTCGTATTCGACACTCGCAATTTTGGCGGGAATATCGAATTTGTTGTACATAAAATCAACGTCGCGGTAGAGGCGCTTGTGTCCCCCGCCCTGGTGCCGTACGGTGATGCGCCCGTAGTTGTTGCGCCCTTGGTCACGCTTTCCTCCAGAAACGAGCGCCTTATGCGGAGTGGTGGTCGTGATGAACTCCCGGTAATTGATACCGGTCATACTACGTCGCGATTTGGATGTTGGTTTGTAAGTTTTCATATTCGCTAATCAAGCCCTAATTAAATTCTCGAATTCTCCCGAATCTGTTTCGCAATGATTCGCGTCTGAATTCGAGATTGATTCGGGATTATACGACTTCGATTTTTTCCCCCTTCTTCAGAAACACGTACGCCTTCTTCCCCCCTGAGCGAATACCTCGGCGTCCTTTCACAATAACCTTTTTCGGAGGAATGGCGACTATCGTGACTTTCGTGGGATTCACCTTGTAAAAAGCCCGAACTGCCTGCGCGATGTCGCGCTTGGTTGCGTTCTTGGCCACCTCAAACACGTAAGCGCCCTTTTCCGCGGAGGCTGCAGCTTTCTCGGTAATACGAGGACGGATCAAAATATACGCAGTAGTCGTAGACGACGAGGGAAACGCGCCACTCGAAGCTGTGTTTGTTTTCCCGGAAACGGCGAGCTTCGTCCCTTCCTTTTTGGGAGCCGCTTTGGTCTCGATATTCTTTTTTCGCAAATTAAGTAATGACATATTAGTTTGCGCGCGAAAGCGTCTTAACCGACTCTTCCGGATTAACGATAACCACATGCTTGTAGGTGAGCACATCGAGCACGTTCAGATTTCGTGCTTCTCCGACGGCCACGTTACCCATGTTACGGAAGCTCTTTTCGACATGCGCGTCCCGGGCAGGAATAACGAAGAAGGCGGCATTCTTGGTTTTCGAAAGCGACTTGAACCCTTTGACCTTCGCGGAAAGCGTTGAAAGTACAGTCTTTGCCTCTTTGGTTTTGATTTCAGGCATCACGATGCCGTTCAAGAACAGAATCTCACCCTCTTTCAGCTTCTTCGAAAGAGCCGTGAAGAGCGCCTGACGTTTCATCCCTTTGCTTATCTTCCGGTCATAGTTCCGGTCATTACGAGGACCGTGCGCAACACCTCCGCCAACCCAAATGGGTGAACGTGAGGAACCGTGACGGGCCCGGCCGGTACCTTTCTGTTTCCATGGCTTTTTTCCTCCACCGCTTACCTCTCCGCGGTTCTTGGCGTGCGCGCTTCCCTGGCGCTTGTTCGAGAGCATCGAGAGCGACACCTGATGGAGAAGGTCGGCATTCCACCTCACGCCGAACACGCTTTCCGGAAGCGTAATCTTCCCAACCTCCTTCCCGTCCTGATTGTAAATTATGGATTCCATTTTGTGTATTAACCGCGAATCTCAATAACCGTACCACGGCGTCCCGGCACCGCTCCTTCGAGGAGAATCGTATTCTCTTCGGGAAGCACATCGACGACTTTGAGGTTGGTGACGGTAACACGCTCGCCACCCATTCGGCCGGCCATTCGCATCCCTTTGGCAACACGACCTCCGGCACGCGCGGCGCCACCGATGGCTCCAGGCTCTCGTTCGGAGTGCTTCTGACCGTGCGTTCGGCTACCTCCATGAAAACCATGTCGCTTCACCACACCTTGAAAGCCCTTCCCTTTTGAAATACCACTGACTGTTACGAAGTCGCCCTTTTTGAATACTTCAATGCCGATTTTTTCTCCAACAACCTGTGTTGCGGGAACCTCCAGCCTCCATTCTCTAAGTCCGGCAAAGCTTCCAAGCTCCTTCGCGTGCCCTTTCATAGCCTTATTTACATTTTTAGGCTTGCGTGTTCCATAGCCCAGTTGCACAGCGCTATAACCGTCTTTTTCAACGGTTTTGATTTGCGTGACAATGTTCGGAGAAACAGACACGACGGTAACAGGGCGAGCATTTCCGAGCTCATCCCATACCTGCGTCATATTCACTTTTGTGCCGAGGATAAATTTACTCATATAGTGAGTGAACATAAGCCCTAGGGCTTAGCGGTTCTCGCGCCTTCCATAACGTCCATGCGGTGTTGTCCCGTAGTGAACCGACTCTTGGAGGTTCTACTACTAGGAGAGCAGTTGCAAGAGATTAGCAGACCCGCTCAAAAAAGTCAAAGATTAGTTGGGTCGGAATACGAAAACCGCCCCGATGTGCATCGGGGCGGTTTTCGTATCGAGAGAATCTGATTACTGTGCGTTTGCCGAAACCGAGGTACCGTCGGTAAAGGTAACGGTGACCATGAATCCGTACGAGACGGCCGACTCTTTTTGTCCGAACAGTCTGAAGGTTTGGTTTCCATCGGCAATGATGGTTTGGCCGGAGGCGTAGTTTAATTGGGCGCCACCTTCGACAATGACGAGTGGGTAGTCGCTGGTGTTGTCCGTTGACCAGTGCTCACTCACGACATTGTGGTCCATTTTGATGGACTTAATCGTTTTGGACGACGGGACCGAGAGTGTCGCCGTCCAGTTCCAGTCGTCGGGGGATTTGTTCGTGTTCCCTACTCCCGCTTTGAACGTACCCCAGACACCCGCGCGGTCTTCGACGGTGGTATTGAGAACGAGGGAGAGTGAGGAGGGAGTTGCAACGGTGCAAACAGGGAATGTCGTCTGTGTACCGGCAAGATATCCGTTGATATATGCGACATCCAGCGTCGATACGTTCCCATCTTTATTCACATCGGCAACAGCCAGGAACTTCTCGGCAAGCACCGTAGTACC
>SIBZ01000022.1 GCA_009694955.1 Candidatus Tayloriibacteriota bacterium
GGGGAGAGAGAGGACAACAGACACTATGAAGATATTTCTTTGGGGACTGCTCGTTTTTGTACTCGGCATACTCGGCTGGGTCGTGTCAGTCGTACTCGCGGTGGTTACCGGTGGGCAATTTAAAGAAGTGGCCAATCTCTTTGGCAGACTCGCGTTTGGCAGTTTGTTCGTCACGATACTGGTCGCGGTTGTCGCGTGGCTCCTAAAGAGCCGAAAAAAACATGATACGCATACGCAAGGCTAGAACTTCCGACGCACAAGCGATTCGTTTGCTCGAGACGAAGGTGTGGAAGGAAGAAGTCGTGAACAAATACGATATCCCGATGTTCATCAGGTTCGGCTGGTGTTTTGTCGCCGAGGATGCACAGAAGATTATCGGGGCCATCTGCGCTTTTCAGACTAAAGACGGCGAAGTGTATGTATCCGACTGGGTTGTGGCAAAGCCGTATCGCGGAAAGAATATCGGACTCGGTCTTTACCAGCGACTGCTTGCAGAAACAAAAGGAAGAAGCATCGTGACCTTTCTCGACCCGAAGCTCATTCCCACCGTTGTGGCACATAAAAAGCTTGGATTCAAAGTCATTAGGCGGGTTAAAAGTCCCTATGGTTTGAAAAAGGGGATTGAAGGCGGAGACAGGATTCTGGTACGATTAGGGTAACATATGGATTTAAAATCTACCTACAACAAAATAGCTGGAGATTGGTTTGACGATCATAAGGAAGATACTTGGTGGAAACCGAGTGTTGGCTTGTTTACCGCCTTTCTGACAAAAGGGGACACCGTATTAGATGTTGGTTGCGGTCCAGGCATTACATCAAAGTATCTTCAGTCAAAAGGATTGCATGTCTTGGGTATAGATTTTTCTGAAGAATTTATATTGATAGCGAAAAAGGAGACCCCCTCCGCCGATTTTCGGGTAGTTGACTTACATTCGCACGATGATTTGAAGTCCCTACCTAGGGTGAAGGGGATTCTGGCGAAGGCGGTGTTCCTGCACATGGAAAAGAAAAAAGTATTGGATATACTGAAAACGCTTTGCGAACATCTGAAGTGCGGCGGCTATTTTTATATCGCGGTTAAAGAGAAAAAACCGCAGGGTTCGGAAGAAGAAGTTCTCAAAGAGAATGATTATGGATATACATATGAACGGTTTTTCAGCTATTACACGCTCTCCGAAGTACAGAAACTTTTTAAAGAGTGCGATCTGAAAGTTGTACACGATGAAATCTTTACTCCACACAAAACGAGTTGGGTTATCGTTATAGGTCAAAAATAACATTCCAACATTCTGCAGAATGTCAGAATAAGAAAAGTATGGTGTAATGCTAACGTCATGAAATTGGTTTTACCTTCAATCGAATACGAAGAGAGCTTTCGAGGTTACTTGAAAGAGCTTGAAACGCTCGGGAGGTCGGCGACCGAGGTGGATTCGGAAACGCTTTTTAAGCAATCTAGTAGTTTTGAAGATTTTGTGACTAAACTTCGCGCGGGAGCGGAAGGGAAGTTCTTGCCAGAAGGGTATGTGCCGCATACGACGTATTGGCTTGTCGAGGGTGAGAGGTTTATCGGCGGAGTGAATATCAGACACCGGCTCACCGACCACCTTCGTGAAATTGGCGGACACATCGGCTATGCTATTCGGCCGAGCGAACGAGGTAAGGGGTATGGTAACAAGATTTTGGAATTGGCACTGCCCAAAGCAAAAGAGCTTGGAATTATACAGGTTCGCATCACCTGTAATGAGGACAATATCGCTTCGAGAAAGATAATCGAGAAGAACGGGGGAGTATTCGATGGTACCGCCACGACACCCGACGGAACAATAAAACGGCGATATTGGATAACCAAGAAGTAGCGTCTTACCTTCTCCCCTCTAAAGAGGGTAGAAGAGAGCCACCGTGAAAATTATTTTAGGTTCACAATCGGAAAACAGAAAGCATATTCTCACCGAGGCGGGATATGTATTCGACGTGATGGTTTCAAACATAGACGAGAAGGCAATCCGGCATGAGGATTTGTATGAACTACCGCTCCGCCTCTCGAAGGCTAAGGCGGAAGCGCTTCTCCCGAGAATTAAAGAACCCGCGTTTCTTATCACCGCCGACCAAGTGGTGGTATGGAATGGAGAACTGCGTGAAAAGCCGGCAAACGCGGAAGAAGCTCGCAGGTATCTTGAAACATTTAGTGGGAGCGAGTATCCGGCAGAGTGCGTGAACGGCATCACGGTCACCAACACTGAAAACGGGAAATCGCTCACCGAGCGTGAAATGTCAAAAGTATTTTTCTCCCAAATACCGCAGGAAACTATCGAGATGTTCTTGCAAAGCGGAATCGGTTTTCAAAAAGCGGGCGGATTTGACGCCAATCATCCGATACTCAAATCGTTTACCCGTATTGAGGGGACACTCGATAGTGTGCTTGGGATGCCACTTGACCTGGTAAAACGACTTCTCAATGAAGTCACCTAATATGTAGTGCTCTGTGAGTACGATCGTACTTACAGAGCACTATGCAGTCAGTAGTGTAGTTGGCTATACTTTAAAGATTATGGATAAAGAACAACGACCAAAAGTGGGTATAGGAGTAATGGTATTTAAGGACGGCAAGGTCCTGATGGGAAAACGCAAAAGTTCACACGGTGAAGGGGAGTGGGCGTGGCCGGGCGGACATCTTGAATATATGGAATCGTTTGAAGAGTGCGCGAAACGGGAGGTGATGGAGGAGACCGGTATGGAAATTCAAAATGTGCGTTTCAACCGACTTATGAATTTGAAGGCATACGCACCGAAGCATTACGTTGATATCGGACTCGTCGCAGACTGGAAAAGCGGAGAACCAGAAGTCCGGGAGTCACCTAAGTGCGAAGGGTGGGAATGGTTTCCGATGGACAATCTTCCTTCCCCCCGCTTTACCGCGTGCGATACGGCGATTGAAGCGTATAAGACGGGAAGAAATTATTTTGATGCGTAGACTTCTTAATTCCTCCTTAGTAAAGGAGGTGTCCGATAGGACGGAGGATTTAAAAAAATCCCTCCTGCCGAAGACGGCAGTGCTCCCTTTAGAAAAGGGAGAATAAGAGAAAACACATAACAGATTTCCTGGTGTTTGGGTTGTACTATACGACTACGATACGTTATGGCAAAAAAGAAGAAAATAACCGTGGCGGTGTCGGGCGGGTTTGACCCGCTTCATATCGGTCATATCCGCCTTCTTAATGAGGCAAAGAAGCTAGGCGACAAACTGGTGGTTATTTTGAATAACGATAACTGGCTGACCAAAAAGAAAGGGTTTGTTTTTATGTCTGAGCAGGACCGGAAAGAGATTTTGGAATCGCTTTCTGCCGTTGACGAAGTTCTCCTTACCGGACACACCAAAGCCGATGCTGACCGGAGTGTCTGCCGAGAACTCCGGAAGCTTAAACCCGATGTGTTCGCGAATGGCGGGGACCGCACGCCATCTGACGCAAAGAAGACAACATCTTCACTTAACCCCGAAGCAGACCTCTGTGAAGAACTCGGCATCAAGATGGTATATAGCGTCGGGAAGGGAGGAAAGGTCCGCTCGAGCACGGAACTTGTGGCGCGTTTCAAAAAAGGTGAAAAGCGGAGTATACTCTAGCGGTGACACACATCATTGAAGTCGAACATCTGGTGAAATCATTCGGGTCAGTGCCTGCGGTGGACGACCTTTCTTTCGGAGTGGAGGAGGGGACGATTACGGGACTTCTCGGCCCTAATGGAGCGGGGAAGACCACCACCATTCAGATGCTCCTCGACCTCATTACTCCGACGAGTGGGATTATCCGCATCTTCGGTAAGGAATACCGGAGTGCCCGCGAAGCGATTTTGGGAAAACTGAATTTTTCTTCTCCGTACGTGTCGCTCCCCGGCAACCTTACGGTGCATGAGAACCTTCTAACGTTCGGGAGGCTGTATGGTGTGAAGGAACTCCGCCGGACGATTGACGAACTCGTCGACTTTTTCGAGATACGCGATTTTCTCGGGAAAATGACGTACAACCTATCGACGGGGCAACTCACACGGCTCAACCTCACCAAAGCTCTCCTCAACAACCCGAAGCTCCTGTTACTCGACGAGCCGACCGCTTCGCTCGACCCCGATATCGCCGACCGGACGCGCGCGCTCCTCATGCGGATACAGAAAGAACGGGGAGTAACCATTCTATATACGTCACACAATATGGAAGAGGTGGAAGAGATTTGTGACCGAGTCATCTTTATCCAGCATGGTAAACTGAAAGACCAAGGGACACCCGAGGAACTCATAACAAAATACGGGCATGAGGACCTCAACGATGTATTTCTGTCGATAGCCAGAAATCCATCATAAGTATCAATTTTCAAGTCTCAAGTATCAATGAATTTGAAGTTCTTTAATTTCTGTCATTAGGAATTGATTGTAAATTGTGAATTGAGAATTAATCATATGCGTTGGCATCGAATACAAGCTCTGCTCATCCGGCACCTCTATCTCTATAAGAGGAGTTTTCCTCGTATTATGGATATTGTGTATTGGCCGGTTATGGAGCTTTTGGTCTGGGGGTTCCTCAGTATGTATATCGAGAAGATGAATGTGGGAGGGTTTAACGCGGTGACGGTCCTCCTTGGGGCGGTTATCTTCTGGGATTTTCTGAATCAATCGCAAAAGTCGGTCTCCATCGCGTTTCTCGAAGACATCTGGGAGAAGAATTTACTGAATATCTTCGTCACCCCGCTCAGGCTTTCGGAGTTTTTCATCTCGACTCTGCTCGTGGGTTTCGTCCGTCTCATCTTGGTCGGTATCATTCTCACCGTTCTTTCATTCGTTATATATGGATTTAATTTGTTCTCGCTCGGTTTCGCACTGATTCCGTTTGTGCTCAATCTCTTTCTGTTTGGCTGGGCGCTCGGACTTTTTGCCAACGCCATCATTTTGCGGTTCGGGACATCCGCGCAAATTCTTGCGTGGGGTTTTCTCGTACTGGTACAGCCGTTCTCGGCGGTCTTTTATCCCGTTTCTGCTCTGCCTCAGCTTCTGCAACCCCTCGCGTATCTTCTTCCTTCGACGTATGTATTTGAAGGTATGCGCTCGGTGTTCGCGACCGGTACGTTTTCCGCTCCGCATCTGTGGGGGGCGATTCTCGCCAATGCGGTGTATCTCACGGTAATGATTTGGTTCTTCTTCAAGATGTTCGCCTATGTGAAGCGCGAAGGGAAATTACTCAAATTAAATTGAAAGAATGACTCATATGTTGCTCTGTAGAAATGTTGCGCACGCTCCGAAAGATGGCATATCGAAATCTAAAATTATCGGAATTTCAAAATACCGTAATGAACCGTTATACTAGCTCTATGCGAAAATCACTTTTGGTATTGCTTGGTATCTTTTTGTTTCCGCTTACGTCTTTTGCCGTCACGCTTCACTTCGGCGATTTCTTCCTGAAGGGCTCCGAGGTCGCAAAGGACGATGTGTATGCAGTCGGCAGAGGGGCAACGTTTGTGGGGGCTGTCACTGGCGACGCAGTTTTTGTGGGCGGGAACGTGCTGAGCGAAAGCGATGTGTCGGGAGATATTTTGTTCATCGGCGAGGATATACGCGTTGAGGGAAACATTCAGGATGACGCGAGACTTATCGGTGGAGTCGTTTCGATAAATGGTACTATCAAAGACGATGCCGTTATTATCGCGACGAAAGTCGTGCTCGGTCCCGCGTCGCGCGTGGAAGGTTCGCTCTTTATCGTCGGAGGAGAAGTTTTGATGCAGGGAGCGGTACTTGGGGATGCGAAAGTCCTCTCAGGCAAGCTCACGGATACCGGTTCGGTTGAGGGGGACTTAGAGGTGTGGGGTGAAGCGACCTTTGGGGAGCCCGCCCGCATCGGTAAAGATTTCATTTACCATACGAACAAAGGAACTCCTGCTCCCTTGAATGTCACGATTACCGGCAAGGTTATCCGTGATGAGGCAAAGGAAGGGAACCGTCTTGCATTTCCGAATTTATTTCTCGGCGGGTTCTTTTCGCTCTCGACACTTATGATGCTTGCGCTTGGATTCGCGCTCTTCCTACTCGCCCGTGAACGCTCCGAAGAGGTGCTCCGCGACGCACTCTCGAATTTTTGGTTGCGCGCACTCCGGGGAGTCATCATTCTCCTCATTATGCCGGCGCTCTCAGCGCTTCTTGTTTCGACTATTGTCGGTATTCCCATCGCGGTCATTTTCGTGGCGTTTCTCGCGGTTCTTCTCCTGCTTTCATGGGGGTATTCGGGTCTATTGCTCGGAGTGTGGTGTGAGAGGCTTTTCTTCAAAAGTCCGGCATTCCCGCTTTCGTACCGCCCCGTACTCCTCGGCATCATCTTTATCTCCGTTATCTCTCTCATTCCTTTGGTCGGCATTCTCTTTCATGGTATTCTGATGCTAACGTCAGCAGGTTCGCTTGGTACTCTGTGGTATCGGGGACTGCGTAGTGCTTAATTCTATGGGTTTGTATCATTTTTTCGACAAAATGGAAGATGGCGTACGGGGTCTCTTGTCACGCGTGCCCATTTTCTATGGCATTGTAGGTGGTATGGCAATCGTGCTTTTCTGGCGGGGGGTCTGGCACATGGCCGATATATTCGAACAGAGCGGGGGAGTGTGGGGGACGATTTTCAACGCCCCCGTGTCCACGGTTCTGAGCGCCCTCGTTCTCTTGATTAGCGGACTGTTCGTATCGTTCTTTATCGGTGACCGTATTATTTTATCCGGCCTGACACACGAAAAGAAACTGGAAGAGAAGACAGAAAGCGAAGTGCGTGCGGAGGGGGCCCTTCTTGTGGATATTTCAAAGAAGCTTGACCGGCTCGAGAAAGAAATCAAGGAACTCAAAGAAAAGAAATAAGAAACCATTGATTATTGGTGTTAGGTTGTTGATTATTACTCTATGCCCTCAACGCGTAAAATCGAACTCAGTTTTTTCTTATTGCTCGTAGCGATTACCGCAGGGCTTTCGTTTTTTATCTTCAAACCCTATCTCGGTGCGCTTTTTGTCGCGGTTGTGTTCGCTATCGTGTTCCGTTCCGTACACGAAGCCATCGTAAAGCGCATCAGGTTGCAGAGTATCGCTTCACTCCTCACACTTTTGTTTCTCTGTCTGGTGATTCTGACACCGGTAGCCCTTTTCGGGTTTTTTGTGTTCGATGATGCGCAAAATCTGTACTTGTCCGCCAAAGGTGGGACGCCGGTAATGGAGCGGCTCGATGAAGCATTTCAACCTGTGGAGCGGGTCATACGGGGGGTTATTCCGAATTTTGAAATCAACCTCTCGGAGTATACCAACGCCGCTTTGTCGTTTTTCGTTGATAATTTCGGGAGCGTCTTTACGCGTATCGTGGGGATGGTATTCCAGACCTTTATTATGCTTCTCGCCTTATTCTTTCTGTTTCGTGACGGTACGGCGTTCCGGAAATACCTCATCGGGCTTTCTCCTCTTACTAACGAGTACGATGAGCGAATTCTAAAGCGTCTTGAGACAGCTATCGCTTCAGTCGTCAAAGGTAAACTCCTCATCGTCCTCATACAGGGGATTCTCGCTTCGGTTGGATTCTGGTTTTTCGGCATTCCGCACGCAGTACTGTGGGGGGCTTTGACTTCCATCGCCGCCCTCATTCCAGCGGTGGGAGTTGCGATTGTGTTCACCCCCATCATTATCTATCTCTTTGTAACGAGCGGAATGGGGGCCACTATAGGGCTCTTGGTTTTCGCTGTCTTTGTCGGCGCCATCGATAACATCCTCGGTCCCGTTCTTTTTGAAAGAGGTCTGCAGATGCACCCGCTTCTTATCTTGCTTTCCGTTCTCGGCGGACTCGTCTTTTTCGGTCCCATCGGATTTCTCGCAGGTCCCGTCGTCCTTTCGCTCCTCCTCGCGCTTTTGGATATTTACCCGTTACTCTTTCAGGAAAAAAAATCTTCATCTCTTTAATTCTCCCTTTTCTAAAGGGAGTGGCTCATTCTGATGAGCCGAGGGATTTAAAATCCTCCGTCCTCGAAGATTCGACCCCCTCCTTTAAGAAAGGAGGAATAAAAGCCATGTTTTTGTTGCGGCAGCCTCTGTGCTATAGTGGCGGGTATGTCCGAAATCATAGCCACCCATAACGGTAAATTCCACGCGGATGATGTGTTCGCCGTTGCAGCCCTTCTGCTCCTCAAAAAAGACGCCTCCGTGGTTCGTACACGGGATGAAGCAGAGCTGGCAAAGGCGGATATCGTCCTGGACGTCGGAGGCGTATACGACGATGCTAAAAACCATTTTGACCATCATCAGATTGGTGGCGCCGGTATGCGGGCGAACGGCATTCCGTATGCCGCGTTCGGCCTTGTGTGGCAAAAGTTCGGCACGGAACTTGCTGGCAGTGGGGAAGTTGCCGCGCAGGTTGATACGGTCCTCGTCCTGCCGATTGACGCGAACGATAACGGGATTGACCTTTCCGTACCTAAAATAGCCGGCCTGTCTCCCTACGATATTTCGGATGCTATACGCGCGTTTGTCCCTACGTGGCAGGAAGGCCAAGACACCATTGATGTGGTTTTTAACGAGGCGGTTTCTTTTGCGAAACGCATTATTGTGCGTGAAATAAAACGGGCGGAGGCGATTGTCGCTGGACAGCGCAAGGTGACTGAAGCGTACCGCACGTCACCTGATAAGCGTCTCATCCTTCTTGATGGGGATTATTCGTGGAAAGACACACTTGCGGGGTTGCCGGAACCTCTCTTTGTCATACATCCGCAAGGGGAGACATGGCGGCTCTACTCGGTACGTGATAATCCGCATGTCTTTGTAAACCGAAAAGACCTGCCGGAGAAATGGGCGGGACTCCGGAATGAAAAGCTCGCGAAGGTGACGGGTGTTCCGGACGCGGTATTTTGTCACCGCAACCGGTTCTTGGCGGCGGCCCGCAGTAAAGAAGGAGCACTTGCGCTTGCAAAGCAAGCCTTGAGTTCATAAAGTTCATAAGGTATGAAAATAGAGAGATTTGAGGACATATTGTCGTGGCAGAAGTCAAAGAATTTGGCCTTTGTGTACTTGACGGACTTTATAAACTTTATAACTTGATAAACTAACATGGCATTCGTTGATGAAATTGTACTCCGGCTCAAAGCGGGCGACGGCGGAAACGGCATCGTCAGCTGGCTTCACGAAAAAGGAAAGGAGTTTATGGGTCCCGCCGGAGGAGATGGAGGGAAGGGAGGCGACGTGTATCTTACGGCGGTGCGGGATATCAGCCGTCTCTCGGCCTACCGCTACGGCAATTTGTTTTCGGCGGGACGCGGAGGCGATGGTATGCGGAAAAGCCGTCACGGCAAGGATGGGAAAGATATCTTGCTTGAAGTCCCCGTAGGTTCGGTGGTTGTAAACCGCACCACGGGAAGAGTATTCGAATTTCTCAAAGAAGGCGACCGCGTGCTCGTACTCCGCGGAGGGCGTGGTGGTTTGGGTAATGAGCATTTTAAGAGTTCACGGAATGTCCGTCCCGTTGAATCGACACAAGGAAAGAAGGGAGAGGAAGCGGATTTTGACGTGGAACTCCGGCTGATTGCCGACGCCGGACTTGTCGGACTTCCGAACGCGGGTAAATCGTCACTTCTTAATGAACTCACCGAAGCTCGGGCGAAAGTGGGAAGTTATGCGTTCACCACACTCGAACCGAACCTCGGCGTGATAACAGTTTCCCCTCCTCAGTTGAGGAGGGGTGACGAGTCTTCGAGGCAGGGTGGTGGTGTTTCTTCTTATATTCTCGCCGATATCCCCGGGCTTATCGAAGGAGCTTCGGACGGCAGGGGGCTCGGCGCGAAGTTCTTGCGTCACATCGCCCGTACGAAGCTTCTCATCCATTGTATCGCGCTCGACGAGGCAAACTTGCTGAAGACCTACACGACCATTCGCAAGGAACTCATCGCCCACGCACCAGAACTTGCCGATAAGAAAGAGGTTATTGTACTGACAAAGGCTGACACAAAGGACGCAAAGGATATCAAGAAAGCCGTCACGTTACTCAAGAAGAAAAGTAAACTGGTACTCGTTGTCTCGGTAATCGACGACAGCCTTCTTGTGACATTTCGAAAGGCGCTCGGGAAAATACTCCGGAGCGTATAGACACTTTTGACTCGTATCTATGCCAGACTACACGCTCACAGTCGGATTGGAGGTTCATGTCGAGTTGAAAACACGGACAAAGATGTTCTGTGACTCGAAGAACGACCCCGATGAAACGCGCCCTAACGTGAATATATGCCCGGTGTGTATGGGACACCCCGGTACGCTTCCCACCATCAACAAGGAAGCGGTGCGGCATGTGCTGAAAGTCGGTCTCGCGCTTAACGGTAAGCTTGCCGACTTTACGGAGTTTGACCGTAAGAATTACTTTTATCCCGATATCCCGAAAGGTTACCAGCTCAGCCAGTATGAGTTTCCGCTCGTTTCAGGGGGCGAGCTTCAGAGTATCGCGATTACGCGCGTACATCTTGAAGAGGACACCGCCACTTCCCTGCATCAAGATGCTTCTGATTCTCCCTTTCTTAAAGGGAGTACGCCTTCTGAGGCGGGAGGGATTTTAAAATCCTCCGTCCTCGGAGACTCGGACACCTCCTTTAAGAAAGGAGGAATTAAAGACGAGAGAGGATTTAGTTTGGTGGACTTCAACCGTGCTGGCGTACCGCTTATGGAGCTCGTTACCGAACCGGTCATCACAAGCGCGAAGCAGGCGGGAGATTTCGCGCGGGAACTTCAGCTACTCCTCCGTTACCTCGGTGTCTCTGACGCAAATATGGAAAAAGGAGAAATGCGCGTCGAGGCGAATATTTCCATTTCGAAGGAAACGGGGAAACTCGGGACCAAGGTGGAAGTAAAGAATCTGAACTCGTTCCGTGCCGTTGAACGCGCCATTGAGTATGAAGTCGCACGGCATCAGGAACTTTTGGAACGGGGAGAAAAAGTGTTGCAGGAAACTCGCGGATGGAACGAAAGTACTCAAAAGACGTTTACACAGCGTCTCAAAGAGGGGAGTGAGGATTATCGCTACTTCCCGGACCCCGACCTGCCGAAACTTTCGGTGCAAGACATACCGGAATTTTCTCTCGACTGTCTCAAAAAAGAAATCCCCGAGCTCCCGCAAGAACGGCGCGAACGGTATCAGCGCGCGTTTGGTGTGAGACGAGAAGACGCGGATATCCTTGTCTCAAATCGCTCGCTTGGAAATTTGTTTGAGTCGGTGGCGGGGAAACTTTACGAGCCAAAGGTGGGGGTGCTCGCTTCGAACTACAGTACCTCCGACCTACTCGGGTTGTGCAAGAAGAACGGACTGAATGCGGATACGGTATCGTTCGCGTTTAACGCGGAGTCGTTCGCGGAACTTATAAAAATGCTCGCCGGAGGTGAACTCTCGTCGCGAGCAGGGAAAGATATCTTGGCGGTGCTTTTTGAAAAAGGAGGAAATCCGCGTGAACTCGCAGGTGCTCTCGGTCTCACGCAGAAAAATGATGACGAAGAACTCAAGGAAATTGTTACAGGGATTATTTCATCCAATGAAAAAGTGGTTGCCGATTATCGTGGTGGGAAAGAGGCGGCGCTGCAATTTCTGATTGGTCAGGGAATGAAGGCAACCAAAGGCTCGGCGAATCCGGCAGTGTTGCAGAAACTTATACAGACGGCTCTCTCGAAGTAGCGGACGATGCGCCGAACCTGTGAGGGAGTATACGTATGTAAGCAATCGGACAGAAGCCAATCACTTTCCATCGTCAGGTTCACCTAAAAGCCTTCAAGAAATTGAAGGCTTTTTCGCGCGCAAATTTCGCGTACGGAAATTAAGAGGCCATATTTTGATTTTTCGAAAACCCGTCAAGGCGTATTTTTGTCCTGCGATACAAATGAGGCACTACTGTCAAATGCGGTATCTGTCGCTCTTTCCACACATTTTGCATGGTCTCTTCTCGACGAACTTTCTCCAAATGTCGAGAAATTGCCTTGAAAAATTGGAAGTGAAACTAATTTTAAAGCCGCGGAAATTTTTCGAGACTAAATATAAAATCCGAAGCATTAAGGCTCTCCATATCGTTTCACACTCACCTTTTCAAAAAGAGCGCTTTTATGAAACAAATCACGAAAAAAAAGAGTAAGCCGAGAAGTGGCTCTGTTTATTGATATTTTAGGGTGCCTGACTTTTCGTGCGTCGCAAGGGCTACTCGAGTTTGCTCTGTAACCCCAGACGCGTCCCTTTCGGCAATTACAGCAAAAGAAATTGAGCCCAAGCGGGCACGAAAAGTTTCCTGAAATCGGATATCCGAGAAGTGGTAACTTGTCCACATTTTGAGCCAGTTCTCGGATGCCCGCCGTTATAATAGAGGAGCAAAATATTCTATGGCTTCACCACTCCTCTTTGACGGCAAAAAATTCATCTCCTCCAGTGAGGCCTCCAAAGCCACTGGCTTTGCCTCCGATTATATCGGTCAGCTTTGTCGCGGGGGTAAACTTGTTTGTCGCAGAGTCGGGAAAAGCTGGTTCGTCGAGGAGGACTCGATACTTCTATACAAGGCACTCGACCTCAATCATAGTCCGGCAAAAGCCAAGCGCCTGAACGGGCATACTGCTCCGGCAATCTCACCCGAACAAGTATCCGTTTCAGCGACGTCATCGCCGGCACCGGAGCCAGCGCAGATTTCGGAGGCGACGGTGGTGAAGACGGAAGTGCTCACTACCCCTGTCGTGGTGGATGAGACGATTACCGAAACGGCTAAGGCGACGGAAGTTGCTCGCGAAGCTTTTCGTGTGCTGGAGGAGATGTTTAATGTGCGAGAAGTTTTGTCTCCCCACCTGAACATTGTCGCTCCGGCTTTGGAAGTTTCTCCCGAGCACACTGCATTCAAAAAGATTGCTCAAAAGGTTTCGCGAAGAGTGAACGAGGGAAGAGGGAGTACACCGCGGGCGAATTTTCTTTCGTCCGTATTTGTGCAGAAGGCGAGTGCCTTGGTGATTTCGATTGCGCTCGTCTTCGGTCCGTATTTCGCCAAAGATTCCGGTGTGCTTCAGGAGGCATCACGTATGGTCGCGAGTTATGGGGGTGAGATGCAGGGAGGGCTTCACGAACTTGCCATCCTTGCGGGAACGGAGCGTGCAGACTTTGTCGCCGCGTTTCTTTCCAGCGCACAGTCGCTCGCGTCCGCTTCCGAGTCGTTCGGCAGTGAACTCTTTTCGTCCGGAGTAAAAGCAGTTCATGATGTTCGAGACGACGTTGAGAAAAGCGCGCTTGTGTCCGCTCTCGCACTCGGTGATATGCGTGATGGTGTTCTGACGCTCATTTCAACTTCCGGTACGCTTGCGTCAGCGTTCTCTGGGAGCGTGAGCGAAGGAGTCGCGATGTTTGCGGAACGTATCACCACGCTTGCTTCGCTTTCGGAAAAGGGTTCAGGGGACGCGTTTACCGCTCTTGTGCGAACCTACGAAAAAGCGGAAAGTTCCTTGCTCGCAACGATCCGCGCTACGACCGACAAGCTTGCGACTTTGCAAGCCTCCGTGGGAGAGGCGGTGGCGAGGACATCACTTCTGGAGAAAGTACTTGCTCCGTTTGAACGGTTTGCGCGGTTTACCTACCGAACGTTTTCTCCGAACGCGAATCTGGCGGTTGACCGTCCCGGTACCGACTGTGTCCCGCCGGAGCCTTGTGCGAAGGGGGATGTTGCCGTGGCGCCTACCGCACCGGTCCCTGCTGACGTTGCGACTTCGACACGAGAGGGCGCGCCGAGAACATTCGCCACCGTTCCTGTTTCCCCCACACCCCCCACTCCCATGTACCTCTCTTCCGGTCTCTCTTCTTCAGACGTTGACGCAAGGCTCGCCTCCCTCCAAGCTAAACTCTCACAAGACATCGCCTCCGTCAGCCGTGCTACCACGGAAGTCCGTAACGTCACCGAGCACAACAGTA
>SIBZ01000023.1 GCA_009694955.1 Candidatus Tayloriibacteriota bacterium
ACGACGGGACGAAAAAAGCAAATGAACACTCCTAGCAGGAGTGCTAAAACACCGAACGTATATTTTTTCATAAAATGATCATCTTTTCAGACCATTTTCTATCATTCTTATGACCTACTGTCAAGTTTACGGCTTCCGTGCTAGACTGCCCTGTATATGCGAAAACCAGCCCCAATCCAGAGCCCTACTCCTACGTTTCCTATGCGACTCAACAAATACCTCGCATGGAAGAAGTTTTCCACACGGAAGGCGTCCGATGAACTGATTAAAAAAGGTCAGGTCTTCATCAACAACAAAAAAGCTGAGGTGGGAATGATGGTACAGCAAAGCGACCTGGTAGAGGTGAAGTTCCGCGGGAAGCCGACGCCGTATTTCTACTACGCGTACAATAAGCCGAAAGGGATTTCCTTACAGGAAGAAGGTGGCGGAAATAAAGATATAGGAAATAAAGTAGAAATAAGGGGAAAATATAAAGGAAATAAGGATAGAGGAAATAAGAAAAATAATAAAAACATTCTTTCGTTTCCCAAGGGAATGTTTCCAATAGGGTCGCTGGAGAAAGACGCGCACGGGCTTATGATTCTCACGAACGACGGCCGGATTACCGAACGGCTTCTTTCAAGTGCCTACAACGACGAGAAAGAATACGTGGTTACGACCAAAAATCTCCTCCGAGACAGTTTCAAAGATAAGATGGAAAAAGGCCCAATTATCGAAAACGAGCAGACAAAGAAGTGCAACGTGACGATATTGAATGAAAACACGTTTACCATCACCCTCACCGAAGAGAAGCGCCACCAAGTAAGGCGTATGTGCTCCGCGCTGTTCCAAGAACCCAAAGACATTCAGCGCGTCCGCATTTTGAATATTAAGCTTGCCACTCTCCCCACCTCCTCCCACCGCCCCATCGTCGGCGACGAACTCAAACAATTCCTCTCCACGCTTCTCGCCTAACTCCCCACATAGGTTGTAGCTTCAACATTGTTTCCGTCGGGATCAAAGACAAAGGCACCGTAATAGTGCTCACCGTACTCGGGACACTTAGCGGGCACTCCATGCTCGCGCCCGCCCGCCACTATCGCTGCAGCATAAAACTTCTTAACCGTATCCGTATCCGCCACAGCAAAAGCGAGGTGGATATTTTGAGTGAGCGGGTCACCCTTCCCTTCCTGTACGAGCCATACGCTTCCCGAATCATCTTTCGGACCTGTAACCGCGAACCCGACCGCCCCGTCAAAGTCACCTTCAAGTTTCTTATACCCAATCGCCCGAAGCGTAGGTTCATAAAATGCGACACTCTTCCCCAAGTCCTTCACCCGAATTGATACGTGATCGATCATAAGGGCTGTCTACTTAACTTGTAATAATCGAGGAGTGCCAGAATCCCTTTGAGGTTTTTCTCCCACTCTATCGTCTCGTGCGTTGAAAGTTCTACCGTTATCGCCGGAATGCCGATGGAGGCGAGCCAATCTTCCGAAGCGCCCGTCGTCTCGTACGCGTCAAACGATTTCACCGCCTTGTAACCGGCGGCATCCGCATACGTATTCATTATATCGAGCGTCTTCGGCAAAATGCCATCTTCACACTGCGATGCGTACACCGCATTCGCTTGGCTGTGCCAGAAAACCATCGCGGTCGGACCGGTTTTTGAAACAAACTGCCGGATTGCCTCCGCCTCCGGTTCGGAAAATGCTTTCGTTCCCGCGCTCACCGTCTTGTTCTGCCAGGTACTCTTCGGTTTCCACTTGCAATCAAAGTTCCGGTTCAGGTCAACTCCGTCCGCGTTGAAACGAGCCGAGGCGAGCAACGTGGTGTCGGTTGAGACATCTTCGGCGGTAAAACGCCCTTCCTTCCCTGTCACTCTATACACCGCGTCGGGATTGGCAGAAGGAATCACCGTCACCTTGAGGTTTGCGGGAATACTCGCAGGATTCGCGTTCAGGTAATCGAGGAACACGTACGCGAGGAGCACGCTGTTCCATTCATAGCCCCCGTGTACGCCTCCGACAAACGCAAGATGGGTGCCACCGGTCCCAAACGTGTATGCTTCAATCGCCCGCCCTTCCACAGAAGTGCCGATAACTTCCTTCACGGGGCCGGAGGATTTCACGGCGATGGGAATCGGCACCGGCGCTTTGCGAAATGCGACAAGTGCAAACACGCCCAGCACCAGCGCGGCGAAAATGCAGACTGCCGTGATACCCTGCTTCGAAGAGAAAAATCTCATTAGTTGGCGTACTCTTTGAGTAGTGCTTCAATACCCGCCTGGTTCTTGCTCCATTCGGTATCGTCGTGGGTCGTGAGGAGAACGCTGATAGCGGGAATGCTTTTCTTCGCGAGCCAGTTCGCCATATCACCGGTTGTTTCGTAAAAATCAAAACTCTCGTGCGCGGGGTAGCCCGACGCCTTCGCGTAGAGAGTGGCAATCGTCCGTGTCGTCGTGGACACACCCATAGTGCAGTTCGAGGAGAAGACGCCTCCGGCGGCGCTGTACCAGATAACGGCGGCGGACGGATTGTTCGCCTCCACGTACGCCTTGATTGCCTGGCTTTCGGGTTCGGAAAACGCCTTGGACCCGCCACTCACTGTTTTATTTTGCCACGTGCCTGACGTCTTCCAGTCGCAGTCGAAATTGCGGTTGAGGTCGACTGTGTTTCCATTATAGCGTCCGGTGATTTGGGTTGTCGCCGACGGCGAGACATCGGCCTTGGTGAACCGCTCTACGTTTGGCACCACTTTCGCGAGGCCGTCCGGATTCACTACCGGAATAACCGTCACCTGTACGCTTGCGGGAATTGCGGTTGGAGTCTTCGCGAGATAATCCATGAGCTCATACGCGACAAGCGCCGTATTCCACGAGTATCCGCCGTGAATACCACCGACGAACAAAAGTTTGGTGGCTCCGGTGCCGTAACTATAGGCGACGATATCGCGCCCTCCGACGGACTTCCCGATGGCGGATGAGGAGACGACAGTGCTCTTTACTTCGTTCTCTGTCCCGCTTCCCTGCGTATTTTCCGAGACGTCAGGTGTTTTAACCGTATCCGCGGGAGGCACGTTCGTATCACCTTTGGTAAAAAAGTAGAGACCAACGCCCGCGAGCACGATAACGACAAGTATGGTTATGATTTTTTTCATGTACTAGACGATTATTATACACGAGTAATACTTCTTGCGATAAAATGATTCCTATTTCGCGAGTATCTTAAAACAACCGCGGGCTATCGTCTTGCTCTCTCATATGCACTTTGCGGTCAATCAACTTTTGGAGGTCGGAGACGCGAACCTTCCACTCCTTGCCGATTTTAAAGGCGGGAAGCTTCCCTTCCTTGCACCAGTGCCAGGCGGTCTTTTTGGCCACGCCGAAGAACTTCGCAATCTTCTCCGCGCTATAGAGCGTGTCTTCATTCCGTACCATAAGCCGTAGCACTATCGGGGGTATTACTGAACCGCCCGATGAGCCCATAGTACTCCGCCAGAAGCAGAAATCAACAGAGATGCGAATTACGAATGTAGTATGGGGAAAACACGCCTTCGATATTGACAGTGCTAGACAAGTGATGTAATTTGGCAGAGAAAAATTTGAACAAAAAAGGAAACTAAATATGAAAATTCTAGGAGACTACACTGGGGATATCGTCCGCGGAAGAATTGCTGTAAACCCAGTCGATTTCGTCAGAGCTAACTGGTCGATCCTTTGCCTTCTCGCAGGTCTCGAACCGGAACCTGCACTGGTCGTTGTGCCGGGAAGTGACGTGGTAGATACTAAAAGGTCCTTTCCAATGTTGTACTTCTCCGAGTCCGATTCGGTAGTCCTGAGCAGGATGGAGTTTGAATCGGACTTTGTCGGTAACGCAAGGGATGGTGGAAGCACGACAGCTTTCCTGTGGTGTCATCTGTGCACGATGATGCGGTACGCGCTCCGGCACCGCGGGATTATTCCGCCGAACGAACTTATCGATGCGGACACGGTGCAGTCGCTGGGCTGGCCGTCCGCCATCACTGACCTTCGCCTTAAGGAAATTGGGATTCCTCAAACGGATCCCGAGCACGCATTGAGGTGTGACGATTGGGCGATTCAAATCGCCATAATGGGTTATGTTCAAGGCCAAGGGTTACAGGACCTCGACAACAATCGCATCACGGCGGTTCTCTGCGCAAAGAAATCGAGCCTCGACCGGAGCGCATTTGAGCTCCGGCCAAAGGCGAAGTAGCCTCAGAGTCACGACATCACCGCCCGAAGCAAAGGGCGGTGATTTTTTTATCTGTCCACACCGAGAAAAAGACGGGCGAGGCGGAGTTCATCAAAAGAAAAGGAATCGTCCAAAAGTCCGCGGACCGGAGAGAGTTTCAACTCCTTGGTTTTTTTAAACACGGTAGTAAACGCTTTCTCCATTTCCGCAAAACGGTCGGGGTCAGGAGTAAGATGCGAAAGGTCGCGGACGGGAACAATGATTTTCTTTTCCTTCAGCTGTTCCAGATGATTAAGAATTGTTCCGGCCGTCATCCCCCGCTCCTTGGCGATATCCCGTAGTGACAGACCTTGAAGCGCGAGGTCTTTGGTGATTGAAAGCGTGTCCACTTTTTCTTTTTTCTTGCGGACCGTTCTCCCCGCTCCGGGCGTCCCGCCGATAGCTTTTATAAAATTGATGTGAAGCTGCGCAAGCTCGCTTTTTTCCAACGCGCCGAATTTTTCACGGACCGTATCCGAATGTGAGCGAAAATGAGCGTCTTTGGCTTTGATGTCAGGATGCACTTCAAGCGCCCGCGCATTGAGACCCGAGAGCGACAGACCTTTGAGCGTACGAACGCGCGAAATCGCCACATACCCTTGGCCGTATTCAAAGGCGGCGGAAAGGTCCATATGAGCCCTATCAAGCGACATCCCCTGGCTTTTATGTACAGTAATCGCCCACGCGAGCCGGAGCGGAATTTGTTCAATACGAGCGAGAATCCGTCCGCCATCTTGTATGTTCCACTCTACCGGCTCGGCGGGAATAGTTCTGCCCGAATCGGTTTTAACGACAGGCATTCCCGTTTCTTTGGTGAACTCGGCTATAGTGCCAGTGGTCCCGTTCACAAACCGCCCGCCCATATCGTTTTTCGTAAACATCACGCGTGCGCCGAGCTTCAGCGACAATACTTCGGGCGAAAGGCATCCACGCTTCAGTGCCACGACGAGTGGGTCGGGGCCACTTCCCGTCATCACGAATACTTTCGGCTGTCCGGAAAGTTTAGAGAGCTCAGCGGTATTCAAATGGTCTACGTTCGCGTTATGGGAATAGAGCTGTGTCACGCCGGCTTCGCCGGTTTTACTGTAGCGTGTACGCAGAAGCGCCCTGTGCCGTTCGGCGACTTCTCCACGCCGTACGGCGCCGAGAAACTCCAGAAATGCTTCATCTTCCTGTCGGTGCTGTTCAGAAAGATAGCAGACAAGTGGTGCGGCTTTTTGCCAGGCGGGAGAGGTGAAGGCGAAATTTGAGCCACCCCTACCCCTCGAAGACTCGGGACTTCCCCTCTGAAGAGGGGCAGAGGAAGATAAGACACCGGAATCAAAATCAAGACTGGGAAGTTCTTCAGCGGAACGCGAATCGCTCCCTTGCCGCGATACCGGAGGAAGTTGGAAGAAATCACCGACAAGCACCACCTGTAATCCACCAAACGGTTCGTCGTGCCTCCTCACCTCCCTGCATACTGCATCCGCCATCGCGAGCGTGTTCGCGGAAAGCATAGACACTTCGTCTATGATAAGTATCTTCGTATTCCCCACCCGCTCCACCACCTTGCGGTTGCCGGAAATAGTATCCAAATCATATGGTGTAAGCCGTTCCTTCACGCCGATACCGCACCACGAATGAATCGTCACCCCGCCGATATGGGTCGCGGCGATGCCGGTGGACGCGGTAATCGCGGGCTCAATCCCGCAAGAGTTGAGATAGCGGACATACTCATTTACCGTATGCGTCTTCCCGCTTCCCGGCTCGCCGGTGAGAAACACATTGGCTCCCGTTTTGAGAATATTTAAAGCTTCGGATTGGGTCATGGAGAGTGCAGGAAATAGTAAAATGTAGTACGTAGGAGACTATCATACAGGATACAGACGAGAATCTGTACATGGAGACGTTCCTTTACAAAACCCTGGACTCTTCTACAATTGATAGAGCTAAACGGGCTTATACCCACAAACGAAAGGCTCCTCCATGCACCTATTAGATGCGAAGGAACTAAACGTGGGCACACGAGTCATAACAGTGTCAGGCGACCGAACAGGTACGGTCAGAGCTCTTGATGTTGCGAGCAACATCTGTGCAATCCTCTTTGACGGAGATAAAACCGCCACACATGGATGCAATCCGAGCGAATTCAAGATTCTCAAGAATCCTTCGCTACGGCTCACCGGTATGCCTCCTCAAAAAACTGTACCTCGTGGTTCACTTTAGATCTCATTATGGGAAGCCTCCACACGAGTGCTTCCCGTCTCTTTTACAACTCCTCCCAAAAGAGTGACTCCTTTATAGATTCGAGAAATACATACATCAAGGTCACCGAGAATATCGGCCTCGGTGAGACGGATGACGCGCCAGCCGAGAGTCTTCAGAGCTAAATCTTTTTGTTTGTCCTTCAGCTTTTGAATTTTAGAAGAGTGTGCTTTGCGGTTATCGCACTCAATGGCGAGGTTGCCGTCTTTGCAGAAGACGGCGAGGTCAAGGCGGTAGTGTTTAAGGTTTTCGGAACTCCCTCTCTTATCTCCCTCTTTGAAAGAGGGAGAGGAAATCCCTCCCCACGAAGACGCGGTACTCCCTTTTACAAAGGGAGAATTAAGAGAGAGCCGATATTGCGGGGTGACGGGGACGCCGAGACGATGCAGTTCGCGTTCAATGATTTGTTCCGTGGGAGCGACGTGGTACAGCTGTAAGATATCGCGCGCGGAGCGCAAGATTTTGAGGTCGGTGAAGCCGAACGAAACTCGGCGAGGGATGACGTTGCGAATTGGTTTCGAGAGTTTCTCAACCTTCCGAAAGGAAAACTTCACATAGTCCTGCTCTGCCCGTGGATGGGCTGATTCGCCTGGCAGAAGTTCAATGCGCTTTTTCACTTCCCTCTTTGAAATGCGGGCGTAGTATGCAATGCGTTTCCCCCTTTTTCCGAATCCAGTGAGTGGTTCATAGAACGCGATATGCGTGAATTTTTTCTTCGGCACAAACGCAACCGGAATCCGATACCACTTTTCTTCAAGTAGTATCTTTAAATCTTCCCTTGACCTGAGTACCCCCACGAGCACCGTACCTTCCATTCGCTTATTCTACCTCACTACCCCGACATAATTCTACGTCACTTTAGTTTTCATTTGTCGTCGTTTCGAACAGAAAGAATAGAGTTTTACCACGCGACATAATGCTCATATTGCTTCTTAGAAGATATTTGCTACTATAGAAAGGCGGGTTAACAGGTTATTCCGATAAATAGCGGGAAGCGTCCCCTGTCCGCTTCCATATTCCTAACCTGATGTTTGGAACTATCGAAAATAACCGGTCGCCCCTACGAGTGGGGCGACTTTTTTATGTAGCGAGCGGAATCCGATACCACTTTTCCTGTAGGAGTATCCTGAGGTCGTCTTTGGATTTCAGCACGGCAACGAGGACCGTCTCTTGCATACGCAGGTAATTTACTGAAACAACGCGAAAAACTTCACCGGGTCAATGGAGACTCCGCCGATGCGGATTGAGAGATGCAGATGTGGCGAAAGCGCGTACCCGCTGTCGCCCGAAAGTCCGAGCATGTCGCCTTGCTGTACCTTCTGCCCTTCCTTCACGTTTAGTTTCGAAAGGTGCATCGAGAAACTCTGTACTCCCCCGCCGTGGTCGATAACAACCGTTTTTCCGTAGACGGTAAAGTCGCGCGCGAGGCGGACAACCCCCGCGTTAATCGCACGGACAGGCGTGCCGATATCGGCGCGGAAATCGGTACCTTTATGCGGAATAGAATACGAACCGGTGGCCCGTGAGTAGCCGTACTCATCAGTAACAACTGATTCCGCGAGGGGAAACGCAAACGGCTCTCCCCACCACGGAAGTTTGTTCGACACGACCTTGGCGAGGACCCCGTTTTCTTTGGAAAGTATGCTCACGAGATTCTGCTGGCTTTGCTTGGTGTTACCCCCGAGTTTTTGGGGGATGCCGAGCGGAGCGGTTATCTTTTTCCGACTCTGTATCTCTACCGCCTTCTTCACTTCATCACCATCGGTTATCGAGAGTTTGAGCGTATGCGCTCCCACTCGCGCGATAAGGTCGACACCGACAATCGTCGTTGGTTTTCCTTTATAGAGAAATACCGGAACGGAAACGCCATCCCACGTGAGTTTCTTTATCTCGCGGATATCGATTCCTTTCGCCACCACCAGAAACGGCTCGCCTTGCAGGATTGTCTCAGGAGTCACGAGAAGTTCGCCTCCGTGCGCAAAGAGAAGCGCGGGGAAAGAGAGTACGAAAAAAAGTGAAAGAAAAAATGTTTTCACACGAGTTATACTCCACCAGCAAGACCACGAAGAAAGTACCCTACCGCGAACGAGATGAGCGCGGCAAGTCCTCCGACGAGAAGCGTTTCGAGAGCGCTCTGCGTCGCCCGATGCTTGGTGACGATACCGCGCACCGCACCGATACCGACGAACGCCACCGCAGTGAGCGCAATCGAGAGACCGAACTCATACGGCAGGACGGCGGGGACGAAAAACGCGAGTGCGAACGGAAACAAGGGGATAAATCCGACTGTAATAAACGAAAAAAAGGTAACTGATGCGGTCTTCAGCGGGGCTTTGGTTCCGGCGGGGAGCGCTTCAACGCCGTGGTGGAGAGCAATCTCCGAACGCTCCGCGAGAAAATTCGACGAAGCCATCGAGAATCCATCAGCTAAAACGTTCGCAAGCCCAAGGACGAGTACAATCGACGGTGAGAGATTCGCGCCGACAACGCCGGAGACAATCGCGAATGTCGTCACGGTGCCGTCTATCGCTCCGTACACGAACTCCCGCAAGTACCGCTCGGAAATAGTTTGCGTGGTCATAGGCATAGTATACCCGAAGAAGAAATGAGTAGTTAGTCCCGGCGTTTTCTGAGCGAATGCGATTCACCGAGTAAGGACTGTCTTCAATCCTTCAAATGTCTCGCGGTGCTCATACATGGTGTTATGCGTACCTCCTTCAATACCGACCATACGCTTTCCCGGCGAACGAAGCGCGTCAAACAACTTCTGCGTGCTCCCAGAGGGAATAATTTCGTCGTGTTCCGCGTAGATTACCGTGACCGGTTTCATCACATCTCTTAACCATTTCCCCGCCGTGTAATTCTCACGCATCATATACCGAATCGGATATACCTTCCCCAGTATGCCGGTCATATCGGCAAGTTCGTAATACGGTGTAAGAAGTATGACCTGCTGTATGCCACCAAGACTCGCGTGATAGGAAGCCACGCCGGAACCCAGGCTTTCGCCAACCAGCACAACGTGCGTCAGCCCCCGCTCCGCGAGAAACGATTGTACGCGTACCACATCGCCAAGCACAGCGTCTTTTGACGGTACTCTTCCGTCACCCGAAAATCCAGGATACTCAAGAAAGAGATACGAGTATCCTGACTGCTCAAACACATCTTTGAGAATTGAACGGTCGCACGCCGAACCTGCATTTCCGTGATAGAACACGACTACTTTATCGCTACTTACGTGCTTGTAGTAGAACCACGCTCCTTCGTAGTTGATTTTCTCGGCATCGGCGAAACCGGGACATTCCGAAAAATTCTGAATGCTTGGGAAATAAATCATTCGCCGTTCAAGCACCATAAGCAACATGCCGAACAAGAGGTACCAGAAAAGTGCGATTCCGAGAATGAGCCGTACGAACTTCATACTAAAGCGCACAAACGAAACTATTTCGCCCAGATGGTCTTGGCGGTGCGCCACGCGTATTTCGCGACCACAAGCATAATGAGTGCGTACAGGATAATCGGGAGGAGCCAGATGAGGAACCCGGCAAGACCAACCGTCACCGATTGAAGCACCGCATTCAGCGTACGGACAAGGTTCTGCACCGCGGATTTCCAAGAGTCTTTAAGACTCTCGCCGTCAAAGAATTTGTTCTCATACACATTCACGTTGAAGTACGTGTATTTCAGCCGGTCAAGCTGGTCATTTTTCGCGCGCGCGAGCTCATCAAGCTGGGCGCTAATAGTGATGCGCTCCTGCGTGAGCCGTTCAATAATGCCGATTTTGCTGTCGATAATTTTTGCGAGCGCTTCGGCGTTCTGTGTGCGGGTCGCGAGCACCGTAATCTCGTCATAGGAGCGGAGAGCTGAATCCAGCGTCTTATCGATGGCGTCGCGCTTTTTCTTCAAAATATCGGTCTGGCTGGTGAAATCGTCAACCAGCTGTTTGATGGTGTTTGTGTTCTCCGTGATGTCTTTCGGGTCAAGCGCTTTGATTGCCGAAAGAATGTCGGCTACTTTCGCATGTTCGACTTTAAACGTGTACGAACACTGCTTGTCCGATTCGCTCGCGTTCTCGAAAATGACATACGTGAGCGCCTTGAGCTCTTTTACTTTCGCGCAAGTCTGCTCTGCCCTCCCGGATTCGATATGCGCGTTGTAGTCGGTCACCTCATACGCTTCCGCATCGTTCCCGGTTGCACCCGTCCGAGGCGGGAGAATAGACATCACGTTTCGGACCGAAAGTGTCTTTTGCAAGTTGTTGCCGTAGGAAACCGAGCTTCCGGATTCGGAATACGCCATATCGTATGTCGGAGACCCAGAAGGGATACCCTGCATCATCACGCCAAACCCGCTTCCACCTCCCGCTCCGAACGGAAGATTGACGACTTTGATAAGTATGATAAGCGCAACAAAGACACCAAAGCCGACGAGCACCGACTTCACCACCTTCGCGGGAGTGATTTTGTTTTTTTCAAAAAAATTCATAGTGCGCATAGTTAGCGTGTAAAGCGAAACTCCGTACAGTATACCAGAACCACTTCACTGCATTTACACAGAATGTGTTTTTAGAAGCTCGGCGAACTTCTGTTGCACTTTTTCGAGTTTCGGATTAATGACAAGTTCGCAGTATGGATTGCCCTGATGCGTGGCAAAATAATCGCGGTGGTAGTTTTCAGCTTCGAAGAACTCTGTAAGTGGCACGAGTTCGGTGGCAATTGTGCTTCCCTCTTTCGCGGACGCATTCAATGAGGAAATAAAATCTTCCCCCTCTTTTCTCTGCTCCTTTGTTGTATAGAAAATTACTGAACGGTACTGCGTGCCGATATCGTTCCCTTGCCGGTTTACCGTCGTCGGGTCGTGCGAGGCGAAGAATACCGTAAGTAAATCCTGAAACCGTACTTGCGCCGGGTCAAATACAATCTTAATCACTTCTGCATGGCCGGTGCTCCCGCTTGAAACCTGTTCGTAGGTTGGGTGCGAACTGGTTCCTCCCGCATATCCCGGAAGTACGGAGAAAACTCCTTTGAGCATCTTAAAGATTGCTTCGGTGCACCAAAAACAGCCTCCTCCAAAGACCGCGATTTCACTTTCTACCTCCGAAATCATACTTTAGGTTAAAAAAGGGTAAACGACACTGGTTGTTTTTGAAAGAAGCTCTGCCCCGTCGCAAACCGTCTTCGGTTTTGCTTCGTCTTGCCACCCACAAATACTGCTCTATTCACGCATACATAAAATATAACATACTCGAGCAGGAACCGATGACGAATTGTGGACAATTTTTTTACGGCCTTGGTTTGTGACGTAGTTCTCAATCGTGCAGTATCACCTCGCCCACTGAATGTTGTACTGCAAGAGTATAACGGCGCGCAAACTACTTCAGCCGTGCAAGCAGGCTTTCAAGGTCTATTGACTTGATGTCGAACGCGGACAGGCCCGCGGATTTCTTGTGTGTCATGATTTCCGTGCATTCGACGTACAGTTCAACCGGAATACCGTCGGGGTCACGAAGGTACAGCGCTTGCGTCGGCCCGTAATCGAATATGCCGTCAATCTCATACGCAACGGTGATAAAGCGTCTGATGACGCGGGCCAATTCTTTGCGGTTCGGGTATAGGAAAGAAAAACGGTAGACACCTCCATACCTGAGACGAGTCTCACGCATCGCCTCTTTGTGCGGAGGGTCGAGGACGATGGAGTGATGCGCTCCGGGAAGAAGCGTTGTCCGGTCACCCGACTGCCCCCCTTTCTGAAGACCTATCAGACCGCAATAAAACGAGAGCGAACGGTCCAGATTCGCAACGGTCAAATGCACGTGCCCGATAATTATTTCGGCATGCGTGTTCATACGATTCAAAAGACGTGTAACCACCCACTTAGGTGAAGCGGTGCTTGAAAAGAGTATTACCGAGAGTCTATAGAATGATTGTATACCCGTATCCCGTTTAGGGAAGCGAAGCTATACACAGGCCGAAAAGTGGCGGAGTAGAGCCGTCAACGGGCAATGAGCGCCAATTTCTGTTTCTTACTCCATTTTTTAATTTCTGCCTCACGCTTTGACGCGGAGCTCCGATCGGGATGTTTCTCATGATATAAAAGTTTCTTCACTCCTTTTGCGCGAGTATAGTGCCCACCCTTCTCCGCTTTGTGTTCGGCAAATCTGCGCGCGACATCTGTCGTGATGCCGGTATAGATGGTTTTGTCCTTACAGAGAAGGAGATACACGAAATACATTCTTCAACTATACACAGATCCTTTCAACAATTCAAAGTGTTCCGAGTAGACACATCCGCCGTGATTGTGTACATTCTGCCACAGACACTGTTCCCAACCCCAACACTATGTACATAATACTTCCTGTAGTTCTTCTTGCCGGTTTTGCGATTTGGTATCTCAACAAAAAGCACTTTACAGAAGAAAGAAGTGCGCGCATTTCGGAAATCAGGGAGGCGCTTCGTGGACAAGAGTTCTACATCATCCTCAAAAGCAGAGACGGGGCGCCGACCAAATATCAATCCGTGTTTACCGACCAAATTAAGCAATTCAGCGGTGAAGTCTACGACCTCCCAGAAGGAGCAACAGGCATCCAGGCAGGCGACCCGAGAACTCTCATCAGAGGAATATGCTGGAAGAGTAAGAGCGCAAAAAATATGGCGGACGAGCTTAACTTTGATTTGACGCAAGTTACGTCCAACCGCAGAATACTCGGCACCAGAGTCTTTACCGGTTTGGAAAGAGACCAGGAAGCACTGTTCCTCTCTATTATGGACTGGGTCGCACGGCCAACCACTATAACGATGGTATAATCACCACACCGTACAAAACGTCGCAACCAGCAATCCTGATCGGTTGCTGTTTTTTATTTGGGCTGCGGGACTTGGATTCGAACCAAGATTAATAGATTCAGAGTCTATTGGCCTACCATTAGCCGATCCCGCAAGAAATTAATACTGTCGAAATTGCAACAACTCGAGTGCTTTATATACTTCTTGTTTTCTCGATAATTGAATGCAAT
>SIBZ01000024.1 GCA_009694955.1 Candidatus Tayloriibacteriota bacterium
AGCTAAGCGAAGACGCTTAGGAATTTCTAATTGTCTAATTCACCTAATTTCTAATTTAATTATGAAAAAATTACTTTTAGGTCTTGTGGCAGTTCAGGCCGTCGCGGTGGTATATGGACTCTTAATGTACTTAGGGATTTCGGAGCTTGTGATACTCGAGCGGCAAACGTTCGTCATCATGATAAACGTGAAGATTGTTCTGCTCGTTGCTCTCTATATCGCATGGCGTATCACCCCCTTCTCTAAAGTTGCAGTAAAAACTGGGGGTGAGAAAGACTAAGGATTCTTTTTCTATGAAAAAACCACTAGCAGTAGGCTCTATAGCGTTTGATTTAATTTTTGGCATCCATGGGAAAATCCAGGATGAGATTTTGGTTGAGAAAAACGGTAAACTTGGCCGACAGAATTTGATGTTCACCGCGAAGACGAAAGAGTCGTTCTTTGGCGGAACAGGAGGAAACATCTCGTACGGTCTTGGACTCCTGGGAAAAAAGCCGATGCTGTTCTCGCTTGCGGGAAAAGATTTCCAAGGAGAGTTTGAAACTCATCTTACAAAATCGGGTGTGGACAGCCGTGTCGCGGTGGATGTAAAAGGATGGACCGCCACCTTTTACGGTATGTCGGACGAACTCGGCCAGCAGATCGGCGTGTACCAGCCGAACGCATACGAGAAAGTACATACGATTCCCCTTTCAAAAACAATTACGCCTAAGGATTTTAAAGATATCGGCGTGGCGATTTTTTCCGCCGGAACCGGCATGAGCATTCTGCGCCATATGAAAGAAACGCGTGAGAAATGCGGGAAAGACGTAACTATCATCTTTGACCCCGGACAGGTTATCTCTATTTTCTACGATAAAAAGCTCCTTGAGGAGACATTGGCATTGGCGGATATTTTCATCGGCAACGAAGTGGAGTGTAAACAGCTTCAGACTATTCTTGGGTATAGCCATGACAAACTTCTTGCCAAAGGCCTCTCTGGCGTTATTGAAACGCTCGGTGAAAAAGGCAGCGTTATTTATGAACATGGCCGCATCACCCGCATCAAAGCGGTGAAAGCGAAAAAAGTGGTGGAGGCCACCGGCGCCGGAGATGCCTACCGTGCCGGAATGATTGCAAAACTTCTCGAGGGAAAATCGCTCAAAGAAGCCTGCGAATTCGGCTCAAAAATTGCCGCGCTCTCCGTCGCTTACCGCGGCGGACAAACCTATCGTTTATAGCCCTCTTTCTGTCATCCTCGCGTATGCGGGGATCCAGAAATTGTAAGAGAATCTGGATTCCCGCCTTAGTCTACGACTACTCCGCTACTTTTCCGCCACGGGAATGACATTACGTGTGCTTGACATAGTGGATGTTTTCGTGCTATGATAGACACGGCGTTGTTCTCCGAAAAAGAACGCAGTTTGACTGCCTATGGCAGAAAAACTGTTCTAAATATAGAGCGCTAAATCAACAATCAACACAACTCATACCGATGAAAAATCTGTTTGTCCTCTTCTTCGCCGCCCTCACCGCCCTTGTCATAGGCTGCGCCACCACCAAAACCGCCACCACCACCTCCACCGTCACGGCCGTCACTCCTCTGGCGTTGACGGACTACACGGTCCACATGGATTACATCTGGGGTGTTGTTGAAGAACGCGGCAAACCGCCACAGGTCTTCATTGACGACCGGATTGAGATCCTCAACATCGGCCCGTCGGAGGTCTCTCGGAAAATCATGTACGTCGAGGCAAGATGCCGCGACGCTCAGGATTCAAGAGTGGAGCGCGTGTGGCTTACGTTCCGCCGGAATATGGAATACACGCAGGTGAAGTGGCATCATCTCAGGTCGTCGCACGCCATCCTCGCTCCGCTTCGCGACCCTATTCTTGAAGGGGTGCGCCGAGGCAAGGACAGGCCGCCAATGGTGATGGCGGAAGTACGATTCGACTAGCTCTCAACTCGCCTTGAACCCACCCAGGACTGCAAACTGCGGTGGGTTCTTTGTTTCCTTCTTTTCTCTATATCTATCTACTAACTACTATCTACCTTCTACTTTCTGTATAGATACACCGCTTTTTCTTTCGCCGATGGTTCCCAATTCGGAAACGGGAACGAGTACGAAACGACTCGCGCGCCCGATTTTAATTCTTTCTTAAGTTTCTCTTCAAGACGGGTCATAATGTACGGAATGCCGTACACAACAACACCGTCATACTTTGAAATATCGGTGTTCCAGAAATTCTCCATATACACCGAGGCTCGGTCTCCCATACCGAGCTTTTTTAGGCTCTTGCGCGACTGCATGACCAGAAGCGGATTATGCTCATAGCCGTGCGCAATGCCTCCCGCTTCGACAATCGCGACAAGAAGCCTGCCGTCACCGCTTCCCAAATCGACAAATGTCTCCCCCTTTTTAATATCAAGCATTAAAATAATACGCTGTACATATTTCCTGCGTGTCGGCACGTAGAACGGCCCGCGATACAGCCAGACCAGCATAATAATGCTTCCAATGACAACCGTTAGATAAAAGATGATGTACATACGAAAGAAATTAACCAACTCGTTCAATGATACCGACAACCGCCTTATGGTCGCTGACGCCTTCGACGAGCCGGACGTCGGACACGCGATATTCCGGCGAACTGAACAGTCCGTCCACCACATACATAATTCCTGATTTGAGGTGGAGCTTCTGGTCGATACTCGTTGTGTACTCGGGCGGTATGTTGTCCGCATATCGCTCCGCAAGCTTTTCCCATATCGGAAGTCCGCGTGGCGCGTTGAAATCTCCGCACAGTATGAAGTCGGGAAACTCCTTGAGTTTCGCGAGTAGGACTTCAATGTCTTGCCGTTGCGCCAATGAAACAATATGCCCTTCGGGTGTCCATGTAAAATGGACGGTGCCGATAGTAAACGAGTGCTCTCCCGAGGTAACACGCGCCCAGAGTACGACACCGCGACTGTGGTCGTCTCTTCCTTGAGGAAGCGGGTCGGTGACTTTCGGCACCACATCGGGACTGCCATAATAATATAAGACGCCTTCCTGCTGTTTGGGTAACTTGGTGAAAAGTGCGTTTCCCGTCTGCACTCCCTCCTGCGCCAATGCTCCGGTATGCCTTCCTTTGTCGGCGTACGAAGTTGAAATATACATCCCTTTCATCCCGAGCGCTTCCTCAAAATGCGGGAGGTCTCGCTCCAGAATTTCCTGCAAACACACGACATCCGCGAATTCGCGCCGGAGAAACGGAAGCGCCGTATCATAGTGCATGTCCCGCTCGATATTAAGCGAAATGAGTTTTATCTGCGCCATATACCGCGTCTATATCGTAAAGAGTCCGTTTTTGTAGATAACCTGCGTTGTCCCGTCCGTCATATGCGCGGTGACTGTCCGTGGGGCGGTGGAGATGATGTCGGTATGCACCGAAGAGTCGTTGAAGCCGAGCTTCTCCCAGTCTTCGGGCGAGAGTTCGCCGGGGTCTTGTGTATAACAATCGTGGTAACTCTTCCCAAGCGCGAGGTGTGTGTTGCCGAACTTCCCACCCATATTTTCGTCGTACAGCGTTGTCGCCATAAATTTCGTGATACGGGAGAAACGCCGGTCGGTGAGCGAATACTCCCCTATTTTATCCGCATTCTCCGTCGCAATCATCTGCTTCAACACCTTTTCGTTTTTACGCGCTTTCGCTTTCACGACTTTCCCGTCTTTGAACCAAAGCTCGACGCCTTCAATCAGCACGCCGTACCGGTAAAGAGGCTGGTTGAACCGAATCCAACCCGACGTACCGCGCCAGTCGGGTGACGTGAAATGTTCAAAGCTCGGGATATTGCGCCCGCTTCCGCACATCCACTGGCGCTTCTTGCCGAGATGCACCCAGAGGTCCGCGTCCGGTCCTTCGACATGGAGTTTGTCGACGGGAAGCGCGTTTAACTTCACGCGCAGACGCTCCATTTCGACGAAAATCTTCCGCCATTCCTTGATGGGGTCAAGCTTATCGAGGAAACAGGCTTTGATGATTTGTCCCCAATATTCTTTTTCAGAAAGTCCCGCTTCCTTCGCCATCGCTCCCGTACCGTAGAGCGCGATGGTCCAGGTGTACTTCTTCTTATTCTCCTTCTCGCGTCGCCAGTCCATATATGGTTTCCACGCAAGTCCGCGAGCCATAATCTTTTTCGGGTCGATACCTTCGAGTTCGTGGGTATCGGTTTCGCTGTAGACAAAAATCGTGTGGTCCATTTCGTCCACAAGCCCCCGTGCGTAGTGTTTCGGAAAGTAACTCGTCTGGTGCGGTTTGGCGAGCTCGAAAAAGTCTCGGTCGAAGGGGAATCGGTCGCCCGAGTCCGGGCGGTAATCGGAGAGCACGTGCGCGCCCGCTTTCAGAATGGCGCGCTTAATCTCGCGAAAGAGAGGCTTCCCCGCTTCATAACAGACAAGGTGTACGACTTCCCCCTTCTTCACGCCCTTGCCGCTATTCAGCGCGAAGTTGACGAGGACATCGGCGTATCGTTCCAAGACTTTTTGAGATGGTGTATACATGCCCCAAACATAGCAGATACACCACAGGCAAACAAGCTGTGGAAAACAGGAACAGCAAAATGTCTAGCCGAGCAAGGCGCGGAGTTTTAGAAATTTCGAGCAGAGTGGAAGATTGGAACACCACTTTTCGAGTCCATAGACTCGTCCAGTGCGGAATGACGCGAGAATAAGGAGCGCAAAGGCGTAAATGATGTGCTCGTCTACGATAAACGCGCGAGGATTGGGATATGCTCCGTCAAGAATCGGAAAATAATAGAGGAACATCAGTAGAGTACCGGCGATAACGCTTAGGCGCACGAAAGATGCCGAGAATGAGCATAACGATTGCATAAATTATTACCGCTACTGATAATGAGACACTTGTTACTCAAGTATAGCACTGGTGCCCGACGCGGATGTTAACAGGCGAAGGCCCCTGTCCCACACGACGGCGGGAGCTCACGGGCGGGCGGTTTTCCCGGCTCGTCTCCCGATATGATATATTCTTCCGGCTTGGTCGTCTTCCATTCGTGCTCGTGATTCCACGTTGTCCAGAAATAACGCCATTCGTTCCACCCGATACCGAGGTGCTGGACGTAGATGCCATCTTTCGCAAGCATCTTCCCGATTTTCCGTCCGGTCATACACGGCGTGCTATAACAATACACGATTGTCTGCTTATCTTTTGGGAGGGCCTTAAATGCGCCGACAATCCGTTCCACTTCCTCATAGGCGGGAGTATTCGAGTCTTTATACGCGGGAATGTTCACTGCACCGATGATATGTTCCCGCCGGTATTCTTCCGCACTCCGCAAATCCACCAATGTGTAGTCCGCTATACCTTGGTCCATCTTCCGTCGAAGACTGTGAGGGCTCACGTGTACCGCGTTCTCGATGTCATAGAATTCGGCAATGAGCTTTTCTTTCGTCTTTTCCGGAGGAGTGTTCAGCACGGACGCTGCCAACACTCCGCCAAGCGCTCCTGCACAAAGGGCGAACACGGCGATAAAAAGAAGTTTCTTCATAACTTATGATGCGTTACGAGTTTGTTCAAGTAATGCTTTGAATTCGTCGTAGCTCCGTGGATTTTGCTCGATTTTCTTCCCGTTCAGGAAAAAAGTCGGCGTTGAGTTGACTCTTCGCTGTATGCCGCTTTGATAATCGCGTTCGACGCGCTTCTTGATGTCACTACTTTTGTACGCCGCTTTGAACGCCTCACTATCGAGGTTCAACTCTCTGGCGTAGGTGTAGAAGAGCACACTAGGGTTGATGTCGGGCGACCAGTCGTTCTGACGCTCAAACAAGATATCGTGCATCTCGAAGAATTTTCCCTGCTCGCCTGCCGCTTCGGCAGCCCGTGTCGCGACATCAGAATTCTTGTGAATGGAGCGGAGTGGGAAATGCCGGTACACCACCTTGAGCGTTCCTTGCATCTCTTCGGATAATTGCTTCACAATCGGATAATAGGCCGCACACGCGGGACACTGAAAATCGCTATACTCTTCAAGAACCACCGGAGCGTTTTCGGCACCCCGCGACCATATCTGGTCCAGGGGCAACGCGCTTTTGTACACTGGCCCTTTCTCTCCCGCCATCCCGAAATACAAAAGTATGCCGGCAATGATAACAATCCCGCCCGCAATGAAAATGCGTCTCATAGAAGGTAATTACTCATAAGTATTAATTGGATGTGCTCATTGTATCGCACCTCCGCTCACTTCCGAAAGCTTGGCTATCCCCTGCTCTCCCACGAATTTCTCGCCCGAGGCATTTACCCACGTGGGGACTTGGATACTCCCGCGTCGGTGCATTTCTTGGGTTCCTTGGTACACTCTATAGCATTTCCGTATAGTACTGCATTCTTCCCTGTGCGACATACTGTCTCATAACGGCGCGGAAATTTCGAGAGCTTCGCGAGGTCTGACACCTTTTGGGATAGCCATCTTCCCTACCCCCGCACTACGAAAAACCAGAGTGCAATTGCGCCAAAAACGGCAACAATAACATAGAGCGCCAATCGACGTGAGACGAACGGTTTGTGTGTTACGACAGGTAAGACTTCATGCTTTTGAGGAATCACTTGTGCAAGTATCAGCGCACCCGAGAAACTTCTTCCCGAGAGCACCACCATAACGATTTTTCCTTCCTGCGCAGAACGCCTCATCCGCTCCACTACCGATACCGGGATGGCAATGCGTTCTTCGGCAAGAAGACGCGGGCTCCCGACGCGCACCTCCATACCGTCAATGAGAGCCTTGGCTCCCTTACCGGGAAGGCTTTCGAATTTGCTCGCGGAAAGAGGAGTGCATCCTCTCTTTTTCGCTTCACCGACAATCGCCTGTGCGACATCGAAATCCGCGAGATAGTTAACCGAGGCCGCTCGCAAAAGTACGTCTCCCTCCTCCGCTTCCACGGGTATAATCGCCTCAATGGTATAGAGAGCGCTTTTCTCACGTGTGTGTTGTTCCTGCAAAGACGGAGACATATGAAGAATGTCACCCATAGTAGCATGGACAAGAAGGATTTGCAGAAACCGAAGGGTATGCTACAGTGCTTCTATGCGAAGGATGAACATTACGACCAAGAAGACGACTAAGAGCACTCTGTTGAGGGCTTCTTTTTGGTACTGTTAACTTCCCACTCTCCTAACGATACTAAAGAAAAACCCTCAACCACATGTTGGTTGGGGGTTTTCCTTGTATTGTGCAAGGGCTCATTGAAAACTCAATCTTATCTTTATGACTATCCCAATGGATATCGGCGTCGTTATCGTACGACGAAAAGAACCTCGCGGTGCACTGACACACTTTGCAACACTTGTTGTCGGACGACCCAACCTTCCGATGAGCGCAAACGAAGAGGAAGTGTTCCGCTGTAATGCGACGGGAAAAAGCTTCTTTTCCTGCCTCGCTGCCCTCAAAGAGCGGGTGCTTGTCTGGGCGGAAATAAATGGCGTTCAGGAAATCTCAGGCATCACCAACAACGAAGACTGCCCACTTGTCTTGCAGACAACATCAGAAGAGAAAATCACCATCACCCCCATAACCTATAACGACTGGATACTGGAAGTACATCTATGAATACAGACAACCAAACAGCAGTGGCAAAATTCGGCGGATCATCAATTGCAACCCCAGAGCGGCTTCAACTCGTAGGGAATATCGTCCACACTGACCCACGCATCAAATACGTCGTGGTGTCGGCGCCGGGGAAAGCACAGCAAGGCGACAATAAAGTCACCGACCTGCTTCTCCTGGCACACCAAGAGGTATCCACTGGGGTACCGTTCACCAATACGTTCGCCATCATCGCCCAGAAGTTCAAGGCCTTGGCTCTTGAAGCACGGGTTGCTATTGAGGTAGAACTGGAAGCGATTCGGTACGGTATCGCATCCGCTAAGCCACGAGACTGGGTCGCGAGCAGAGGAGAATATCTTTCCGCGAAAATCACTGCGGCGTTCCTTGGATTTACGTTCATTGATGCGACGGAATGCATCTGCTTCACTGCCGGAGGAAAATTCGACAAAGAAGCAACAAGGCAAAAACTCCAGTCGGTTGCGAAACAGGGACCCGCGGTTATCCCCGGTTTCTACGGTGCATTGCCTGACGGCACGATTAAGACGTTCCCGCGTGGCGGTAGTGACATTACAGGGGCAATTGTCGCTGCGGGAGTAGGTGCGGATATCTATCTGAACTACACGGATGTACCGGGATTTCTCACGGCGGACCCGAAGGTGGTCTCCGGCACGCGGCAAATCCCCCGGCTCACCTTCCGTGAAGTGCGGGAACTTTCGTACGCGGGAGCAAACGTACTTCAGGCAGAAACGGTGTTCCCCGTACGCGAAGCGGGAATTCCAATTCTGATTCTTTCCACCTTTGAACCGAAGAAAGGGGGGACGCTAATCTGTCCGGACCAGTCACTCAATGAAAACCCGCATGATATCACGGGTATCGCCGGTCGCGAGAACTTCACGCGAGTGACGCTTGAGCGGGCTGGAATGAACGAGGAACATGGTTTTGCGGAGCGAGCGCTTGCCGTCTTTGCGCACAACGCGATATCGGTGGAGCATATGCCGTCGAGTGTTGATTCGCTTTCCATTGTGGTCGCACACAGTGAACTCAATGGGCGGCTGGAAACGGTGCGTCAAGGACTGCAAACTGATTGCGCCCCCGACAACATTCAGATTGCTCAAAATGAGATGGCTCTCATTGCGGTAGTCGGCAAATCCGTACTAGGCGAAGAAACACTTGCTGTCATAGTCTCATCCCTTCGGCAAGCGCATATTCCCATCAGGATGATTAATCTGGGCTCAAGCAAACTCAGTGTCATCATCGGGGTGGAGAACGCGAGCTTCAAGAACGCCATGCAAACGCTTCATCAAGCGCTCTGCACGAAGTAAATGGGTTAAGAGCAAACCCAAAAAGTAGCTCTTTCACGAAGAAGGCGGCTCGCTTGCGAGTCGCCTTTTTTTTGTTCAAAGTTCTAAAAAAAGAAAAGGCAGACCCACCATAGGTCTGCCTGATTTGATTCCTCCTTTATATTTCTTAACCACAGTTCCCGCTACGTCATGCGCTTGAGAGCAACAAGCTCTTTGCGGATGGCGGCCGCGGTCGCTTGATTCACCTTGACGAGCGGTAACCGCATCACTCCACTGTCGAGACCTAAGAGTTCCATCGCGCATTTGACACCGGCTGGATTGCCGTCGAGGAATAGGCTTTTGGTCAGCGCGAAGAGTTTCGCATGCGTTTCCCGCGCGGCCGTGAAATTGCCGACATGCAACATACGGCACATTTCTGAAACCAAGTCAGGTGCAACATTGGACACGACGCTAATGACGCCGTTTGCTCCGACGGAAGCGAACGGGAGTGTGAGCGAGTCGTCGCCGGAGAGGATAACGAAATCCGAACCGAGCCGTGCCCGAAGTTCGGTCACATAGTCACAGCTTCCGTTCGCGACCTTGATGCCGACAATGCTCTCCGGTTTTTCTTTCCGGAGCCGGCAGACCGTATCGATTGTGATGTCCACTCCGCACCGGCTGGGGATATTGTAGAGGATGATCGGGAGGCGGGTTGCCTCCGCAAGGGCGCAAAAGTGCAGGAAAATCCCCTCTTGTGACGGCCTGTTGTAGTAGGGACAGACTTGAAGCGAGCCATTAACACCAACGTCCTCCGCCGCCTTGGTAAGCTCGATTGCCTCCTTTGTGGAATTCGCCCCTGTACCCGCAAGCACGACCATCTTCTTGTTTGCGTATTCCACGGCATACCGAATGACATCGATATGTTCTTCCATTCCGAGGGTTGGCGATTCTCCGGTCGTCCCGACGGGGACGATGCCGTAGATTCCCGCTTGACTTTGCCGCGCGATTTGCATTTCAAGGCGTGCTTCATCAAGCTCGCCCGAAGCAGTGAATGGTGTAATGATTGCCGTATAGACATCTCTGACGAGTGCGTGTTGCATGGGATTCCTTTTCGTTTGTGGTTGTGTTTGTGTTTGTGGTGAACTAAAGACATCCTCCGTTGGAGGCTCCGTTTTCCCCAAAGAACGTCTCTCGGAGGAAAGTGAGCCGCGAACGAAAACCGCCCCGATTCTAGTCGGGGCGGTCTTTGAAAGCAAGTAGGATGCAGGTATCAGGAAAGAACGCCCCGTTGTGTGAGTGTCTTCTTTCCCTTCTTTGAAACAAATACGAATTGGTGCATAGCTTTATGGTACCTGCGATTTAAAACCTGTCAAGCTAGTTTTATGTGTCTGTTCCGTGACTTTTTATTGAAGCGCGTTATACACCCACGGCACCTCGACGACGTAGAGCATTAGAAGCGCTCCCACCAACGCCATATTTTTCATAAATTGAATCCGCTCCATCATCTTCGCATTCGGGTCGGTTTCCTTCCAAAAGGCATGCATCTTGTAGGATACAGGGACGAGAAAAATAATGAGGAGCGTGAGCGAAGCTTCCGGAGTGATGCCGAAGACGACACCGAGACCTCCGAGCAAAAGGAGGACACCGCTCACAAAGACCGCCGGTTTGGCTGAAGCCACGCCCTTGGAGGCGGCGTAACCTGAAAGCATATCAAGATGCTTGAAGTGCCCCCACGCACTCATAATGAAATATCCTCCGAAAATCAAGCGCCCGATGAGAAATAAAATTGCCATAGAAAAGAAGCTACTAACCGAATAAACCTATACCGTACAGTATACCATACCGGTCATTTTAGTCTTTTCACCAATGCTTCCGGCGTAGATGTAATACCGGAAAAGAGTACTGTCCTGCAGAGCTCGGAGTCTTTGTCCGACAGCGCGTATATCGGTTTACAGAGGGCCACCGCGTACCCCATTTCCATCGTCACGCTGTTCCCAACATACCCACCTTTGTTGAAGATGAAGACGACATCCGCCAAGCGGATTTTATGAAAGTGATCGTGTGTGAGTCCCAGTGCCACAAACTTCCGATCAACTTCACGGACAGCTTCAATATTCCCTACTGTGGCAGTATAGAAATACGGCGCAAAGACAACGACGCCAAGACTCTCGAGCTTCTTCGCAAACAGAAGCGCTTCCTTCGCAAACTTATTGCTTCCGCAGATAACAACCGATTTCATACATTCTTTCTACTTACACTTTCTACTAACTACGTACTAATTTCTTGAACTCTTCCACCATCGGTACCTGCTCGGCCTCGGTACCGTAATGCCTGGAGATATGGAGGGCCGTCCAGTCTGCGATAAGGAGCGAGGTAAACATCTTGAGAAGCGCGTTCTTCCCCGTAAGAGGAACTTCAGTCACTGACACCCCACGATCTTGATAGAGCTTTCTCGTCACCCTCATCCGCTTTTGGTTCTGCGGGTGGTCGGTACTGTCGGTAAGGAAGATGAAATGAAGTGTCCGTGAAAGCTCTTGTGTCGAGGGTACCGTATCAAACCCCGTCATTTCGTTATGATTGAGTTCGGGAAAGATATTGTAAAAGGAAGGAATCTTGCCGGTTTCGTTGAACTTAATCTTCCAGTTATACGCAATAGCTTCATTCTTTGCGGAAGAATAGATAACAGGCACTTTACCTCGGAGGTTCATAACGAGCTCTTTCCCTTGCTCTTCAAGAGTATGCGGTTTGAGAAGCTTTGACAGTTTCGCGAGCTCTTTGACGAGTTCGGTATCTCCGACGAGTGTCGCAAGCGCGACAATCTGGAATCCGAGTCCGGAACGTGGTTGTACCTTCGTTGGAGGAAGCACGACATGCGGAAGCTTGTGCTTCACCGCAAATTCCAGAAGTTTCCCGCCCTTTGCGATAACGGCGAGCGGAAACTTCCGCTTCAGCACTTCTTTGGCGAAATCTATCGCTTCCTCAGTATTCCCCGAAAATGAGCTGGCGATAAAAAGCGATTTTTTGAGCCTCTCCGGTGAAAGCCGTGGAATCCCATAGTCGCTGAATACCAAGAGGTCCAGTTCGGGCTTATGCATCCGAAGGAGGTCAGCTGCGAGATGAGAGCCTCCCATACCGTTTAAAATATAGGTTTTTACAGAACGTAGCTTCTTGGTGTTCGCAATGCTCGCTTTCCACAAAAACTGGGTATGAAATTGTTTGATGGCTTCTTCCATACGAGAAATATACCATAAATCCCGCGCCAAAAGCGACGCGGGAAGACCAAAAGAAAACCCCAACAGTGAGTTGGGGGGAAGAACAAGACGTGAGGTTATTGTTCGAAACTACGCACCAGGTGGTGCCAACGGTGGTGGAACGGCCGACTTTGACTGAACGGGCTGAAGAGTTTCGGCGACCGATTTGAAATGATACCCCGCCCACATAACGAAGATGCCCTGGGCCAGTAGAATCAGCCCGAAGATGATGCCAGCCAACCAATCTGAGGTTGGCATCTGACCTGAAGCACTTAATGAGCTAACCAGAGAAAAAAGCCCACATATGAGACTAGGAACTCCCAGGAAGAAGCCGATTCGGTTTGGCGTCTCAAAGTCTCGAAACTTCACGAGCTTTCCTATCGGTAATTTTCCAAGCAGTTCTCCTATTCGAAACCATCGCGTTGATACGCCGTTTCGGAGCCAGTTCTGCTTCTGGAAGTCCTCCGGCCGCTTTTTCTCCATGTACAACTGGTAGACGCCCACTAGCGACACGAAGAAGCCTGCAAAAACGGCGCCAAAGAAGGCAAAAATGATTGGAAGCAAAATACCGAAAATCGTGGCCACGACAGCGAAAGCACTCCACGCAATACTCGCTTCGGTTTTCCCCCCTCGGTCTGCCTTCGCGGCCTGCCCCCTGAGGAGATTGACGGCGCCACCGAGGAGACCACCACTGAGGAGACCTCTACTACGTCCGGATACCTTTCCGCTCGTGTCGCGGCTTTCCTTCCCGTCCTTGCTTGTGCTACCGGTCTTGTTCCACTTACCGTCGAGGTGTTCTCGGCCGTCGGCACTGGTATGTCCTACAACTTTCCAGTCCTTGTCGTACTGCGTCCGCCCGTCCGGACTTATATGACCGGACACCTCGCCGTCATTATTAATTATGGTCCGGCCGTCTCCGCTAACGCGACCAAGAACGCCACCTTTACCGTCTCCGATTTTTTCGCTCACAACTTACCTTTTCTTTGCTATCCACTTCGCATAACGAACATGTCGTCGTTTGAAATAGATAATTGTTTGGTTGATGTGCAGCGAATTCGTTTCGCCACAGCGGAAAATGTCCAGATTAAGATGCTTTCCGTTGTGGCGAATGTCTCACGTTCTCAAAGAGCCAAAAAGATACTACAATGAAAATATGCGATATGTCAAATCTACTTGCACGTTTAGCATTTGCTCACGGCCGTGAGCAAATGCTAAACGAATTCGTAAATTAAAAATTGAAAATGGGAAATTCGGTTTCAAGAAGCCTTCTTCTTGGAAACGCTATGCCCCCCAAACTGATTCC
>SIBZ01000025.1 GCA_009694955.1 Candidatus Tayloriibacteriota bacterium
TGTTGGGAAGGCCACGGGGAGAATCGAACTCCCGCATAGAGATTTTGCAGATCTCCGAATTACCACTTTTCTACGTGGCCACTCTATATTTCACTTTTATCAAAGCCTTCTGTTGATGAGTCTTCAGAAACCGTTCGCGTCGTACTGCTTCGCTTCGAGACGAGAACTCCTCTTTCTGAAGTAGTACCCAAGGGCGGTACGCTTTTGTGGACCGAACTCTGCCTGAATTATGAAGTCTTAAACGGTTTTCAACATCCTCCGTGCTTCCCACGTATAAATCGTCATTCTTCAGGCTTCTCAAAACATACGCATAGTAGTATCTCATAGTACTTCATGGAAATTTTGTCTGGCTATGCCAGATCTCGCATAGCGAGACAGATCTCCGAATTACCACTTTTCTACGTGGCCCTAAACCGCCTCCGGCGGTCGGGCGAACATTTTGCCCTGCAAAATGTTTTAGCCTTGGTTACTACAATACCGCACCGGCGGGCTTTTTTCTAGGTGTCACTTTGACTGTGAAGAGAGCTCTTCAATTTTTTGCCTGTTTTTCTCGCCGACGTCCAGAGCGAAGGAGATATACGGGAGATGTTGCAGGGAAATACGCTGGCCGATGAAGTCGCGAAGTTTGCCCCCCTGGCGGGCAGCGAATGCGAGGGCGTCTTTTTCTTTCTCGTCGGGGAAAACGGTAATGAGTATCGTGGCTTTGTCACCCTTGGGAGCGAGATGTACATTGGTCACGGTGATAAGCGACGTTTGGTCCGCTGTCTCAGCCATAAACTCGGCGGCAGCGTGCCGTATCGCTTCCCGCATTTTTTCGGATTTGGTCGATTTCATACTACTGCTCAATTGTGGTCACCATTTCAAACTGGTCGCCCGGCATAATTTCAATGCTGGTGGAAACAAACGCGCCAAACTCACTGCCGGTCGGAATCGAAGATGCCTTCTCCTTAAATCGCTGGAGTTCCCGCACCTTGCCCTTGCCGATGGGAGCACTCCTCCGTAAAATGTTGAATTCATCGCCTGTTTCAAGTTCTCCGTCGAGTACTTTTCCTCCAATGACCTGACGGTCCTTTTCGGTGGTGAAAATTTTAAGCACACGCGCATTTCCTTTGACGGTCACCACGGTTACCTTCGGCGTCCTCTTTTTCACCAGCTCCGCGACCCATTCGCCCAGTTTGTAGATAACGTCAAAGGTCTGCACACTGATACCTCCCCGTTCGATAATGCTTTGCGCGGGCGGGTCGATGTCGACATTGAACCCGACGATAGCCGGTTCTCCGCTTCCTTGCGCGCTTTTCAAGTCACTTTCGCTGATGGAACCGATACCGCGTGAGACAATCTTTATCTTCACCTTGTCGGTTGCCTGTTTCAGCACTTCCGCCTCCACTGCCTCAAGACTTCCTCCCGTATCGGCTTTCACCACAAGTGGAAGGAGCGCGGTTTCAACCAGAAGTGTCGTCGCGGTATTCGTGGGGCGCTTTTTCTTTTTCTCCTCTTCAAGGAGAATTACCGCTTCGGCTTCGCGTTTATCTTTAACCGTCTTACACGTCGCCCCAACGGGCGGAACTGCGCTCCATCCAATGATGCGGACAGGTTGTCCCGCTTCGCCCTTTTCAATCGGTTGCCCTAAAAAGTTTTCAAGCCTCCGTGTCACCGTAAACGCCCCGCCAGCCACGATGACATCACCCTTCTCCAGTGCACCGTTCTTAATGATAATTGTTGCGCAAATACCCTTCTTTTTATCAACATTCGATTCAATAATGTACGCGGAAAGCGGAGCACCGGAAACAGCGTGCACGTCACCCATTTCCGCGACGAGAAGAACAAGGTCAAGAAGGTCGCCTACTCCTTCGCCTGTCTTGCCTGAAATCGAAGCAAACGGAATATCGCCCCCGTACCCCTCGACATAGATTTCGTGTTCGGCGAGACTCTGCTTGGTGCGCTCTACATTCGCTTCAGGCTTGTCGATTTTGGTTATCGCGACTACGTAGGGAATACCCGCTTTCTTGATTGAGCCGAGCGCTTCAACGGTTTGCGGTTTTACCCCCTCCTCGGCCGAAACGACAAGAATGCCGACGTCAGCCACGTTCGCACCGCGCGAGCGAATACCTTTGAACGCTTCGTGTCCGGGAGTGTCGAGAAACGTAATGCTGTGCAATGTACCCTCCTTTGTCGTGTGCGCGACCTCGTATGCTCCGAGATGCTGAGTGATGCCTCCCGCTTCACCTCCGACAACATTGGTCTTGCGGATATAGTCGAGCAGGGTGGACTTGCCGTGGTCGATATGACCCATCACCGCGACCACTGGTGGTCGCGGGAGTCTTTGTGTCTTTGCGGTTGTCGGGGGATTAGTTTGCATAATTGATAGTATGGTGTGTCGCGGAATTTTCAATTTACAATTATCAATTTTCAAATAGAGCCGAAATTTGAAAATTATGAAATTGAAACATTGATCGAAAATTAGGAATGCAATTGCTCTTTCGCTTTGTTAATTGCATTCCGCTCCTCTTCCGTCAGTTCATATTCCGATTTCCCGTTCTTCAGCGGTTTGGCGTAAATACCAACTCGCTCCCGAGTATAGAGCGAAGAAAGCACGATGCCGTTCTCATTCTCGTCAAGAAAAGCAGTTGCGAAACTCTGGTGGCCTCCGTCTCCCGTCCCCTTGAACGGATTAAAGCGGACGGTGGCGACACCTCGCACGCTTTGGTCGAGGCGCTTCTCGACGGTTTCGAGATAGACTTCGAGTTCCTTCCGGAACTCCTTGAATTTCTCGATATCGCTCGCGTTCCGTATGATGACGTCCTCCAGACTTTTCCCGTTTTTACCACGAAGCAGACGATGTACTCTCCACTCGGTGTGCAGTCCCAAAAACACTGCGATAGCCATGCAAACGGTAAAGACAATGAGGAGCGTATCGGTCGTGAGTACCATAGTTCAGCATAATACGACATTTTTTGCGATTCTGCTAGTCCTTGTGTAGTATATTCTCCTATGAGACGCATGTATCTGGACTACGCTTCCACGACTCCGCTTGACCCTCGGGTAAAGAAAGTAATGGAGCCATACTTAACAAACCAGTTCGGAAATCCGAGCTCCATTCACGCTGAAGGGGTTATTGCAAAGAAAGCGCTAGATATCGCTCGCACTACTGTCGCGCGTTGTCTTGAAGCGCACGCGGAAGAGATTGTGTTTACGAGTGGGGGTACCGAGGCAAATAATCTCGCGATTTTGGGGGTAATTAGTTCGGCGGCTTCCTCTGCCCCTCTTCAGAGGGGAAGTGCCGAGGCTGCGAGGCGAAGGGGTGTTGAAGATAGCACCCCCCTCAATCCCCCCTCTAAAGAGGGGGGAAGGAAGATTGTGCCACATGTGGTAACCACCAACATTGAGCACTCCTCGGTCTTGGAACCGCTTCGGGAACTCGAACGACAAGGAAAGGTGGAAATGACGTATGTGCCGGTTGAGCCAAACGGCATCGTGAAGGCGGAGAAAATAATTTCGGCGATAAAACCAAATACCATTTTGGTTTCGGTGATGTACGCAAACAATGAAATCGGTACGATTCAACCGATTCGAAAAATCGGCCAAGCGATACAGAATCTCAAAATATCTAAACCCCAAAATTTCAAAATACTCTTCCATTCGGATGCCTGCCAGGCACCGCTCTATTTGCGCTGTTTCGTCAACGCACTCGGCGTTGACCTCTTGACGCTCGACGGGCACAAAATCTATGGTCCAAAGGGAATTGGTGCACTGTATGTCAGGCGGAACACCCCGCTCGCGCCCCAGCTTCTCGGAGGAGGGCAGGAGAGAGGACTACGTTCCACAACCGAAAATATTCCCGCAGTTGTCGGGTTTGCCGAAGCACTTCGTATCGCGACTTCGGAGCGTGAAAAGGAATCGGCTCGGATTAAAAAAATACGGGATAATCTCTATTCTCAAATTCTCAAGAATGTGAGAATAGACGTCGTTGTAAATGGAAGTATGGCAGAGGGAGAGCGATTGCCGAGCAATCTGAATATTTCGTTTCCTGGTGTTGATACGGAATTTCTGACGCTCAAACTGGACGCCCTCGGTGTTGCTGTCTCGACAAAAAGTTCTTGCCTCAGAGATAAAAAATCCTCTTATGTGATTTCAGCGCTTGGAGGGGGTACGAAGCGTGCGGTATCCAGCCTCCGGTTTACACCAGGACGAGGAACCACGAAGAAAGATATAGAATACGCCACAAAAGCACTTACCAAACTTGTTTCCGAAAAACATTGAATGGCATTCTATAGTTGTGTACTATAAGAGCACGATTTGCTCATCTTCCTCACTCGTCGATATCGTGCAGATTCGTAATTCGCATTCAAATGGAGGAGCTCAATAAACATCAATTAATACTGCTCGTACTCCTGGTATCATTCGTGACGTCTATCGCCACGGGTATTGTCACGGTATCGCTTATGGACCAGGCGCCCCCGGGAATGACACAAACGATTAACCGTATCGTGGAAAAAACCATCGAGCGGGTCGTCACCGAACCGTCGAGCCAAGCGGCCGCAGTTGTGACCAGAGAGACCGTGGTGGTGAAAGCCGATGACGCAATCATCAACGCGATTGACAAGAATTCCGGAAGTGTCGTGCGTATCAAAGAAGCGACCGGAGAAGGCCACACCGCATTTGCCGGTCTTGGTCTGGTGATGTCCCGCGATGGGCTTGTTGCCGCCGATATAAGTGTCGCGTACCGGAAGACCGATAGCCTGGGTAATGCCATCGCGGAAAGCTATCAGGGAGTGTTTCCGGATGGACGCATTTTCCCGCTCAACATTGTGTATTCGGAGCAAGGTGCCGGCTTGATTTTCTTCCAGGTTCTTTTGCAAGACAGAGAGAAAGGCGTCTACCGGTTCAAGACCCCCGAGTTCGGCTTGGGTGATTTAAAGCTCGGTCAGGCGGTGGTGGCGCTCTCCGGCGACGACACAAACTCTGTGTCAACCGGTATCATTTCAAATCTCGTCCAGAAATCTGTTACGAAAACGCCGGATTCATCAACAACTACTCCGCAGACCGTGAAAGAGCTTGTCGCCGTCAAAACCGATATTCGCTCCGTTGAACTGGTATCCGGTTCGGTGCTCCTTAATCTCTCGGGCGAGGTTATCGGTATGAATGCCGGCTCGCTTTCCGCAAACAGGAACATCTTCGTCCCTATCCAGAAGGTGCTCGATACCGCGCTTAAAGTTCCCACTCCCAAGCCAGCGCCGGCAAGCTAGGCCTTGGGGCAGAAGGAGCCAAATTATGCTATGCTCTTAAGCTAAAGGAGTAAGGCGACCCTCTCTCTCGGCTTGCTGTTGCAATCAATAGGTATTTCGTGAAAGTCGAGTGAAAATAGAGAGTCATGCAATAAATCGTTGTTTCGAGTGAGGAGTGTGGTGATTTTTATAGTCGCTTTGCTCCTTAAAAATCAACCATATGCCTCCATTTCATCATTTCACCACAAAAGCTAAGGAAGCCATCCGTCGCGCGCATGAGCTCGCTATTGAACGCGGACAAAATCACGTCAATCCGCTCCACCTGCTCGCGGCACTAATGCTCCAGGAAGAAAGCATTGTTATTTCCATTCTCGAGAAACTCGAGGTGGACACGGTGCTTCTTACCGATTCCATACTCGAATCCATAGAGGGAGGAGAAGGATCCCCAGTGCTTTCTCCGTCATACCAGATATACCTGACGCCGGAACTTGCCCAAATTCTTGAGAATTCAAGTAAGGTCGCCGCATTACTCAAGGACGAATTCGTTTCAACCGAGCACCTCTTTATCGCTATGTTCGATATCGGAGGAACCGCCCGCGAAATGCTTGCAAGATTTAAACTTGAAAAGACAGGAGTGCTCCGTGTACTCGAAGAGCTCAGGAACAGCCGTGTCACAGATGTTTCAGCCAGCGCGCCGAAGCGTTTTAAATTTCTCGCCAAGTTTACCCGGAATCTCACCTCGCTCGCGCGCGAGAACAAGCTCGACCCCGTTATCGGACGCGACCAGGAGATTTCGCGCATCATCCAGATTTTGTCCCGCCGTACGAAAAACAACCCGATTCTCATCGGCGAGGCGGGTGTCGGTAAAACCGCGATTGTGGAAGGTTTGGCACTCCGCATGTCGCAAGGCGATATACCCGAATCGCTTAAAGACAAAGAATTGGTCTCACTCGACCTCGGTTTACTTATCGCCGGCACCAAATACCGGGGTGAGTTTGAAGAGCGCCTTAAGAATATTATGAAGGAGGTGGAGAAATCCGAAGGCAAGGTCATAATGTTTATTGACGAAATTCACACCATTGTTGGCGCAGGAGCGGCGGAGGGCGCGATGGACGCGTCCAATATGCTCAAACCCGCCCTTGCGAGAGGGGAACTCCGTGCCATCGGAGCGACGACACTAAAGGAATATCAGAAACACGTGGAGAAAGACCCCGCGCTGACACGGAGGTTCCAGCCGGTGTTTGTGGCGGAACCGTCCATTGAGGACGCGGTTGCCATTCTCCGCGGACTGAAAGAGAAATACGAACTGTTCCACGGCGTCCATATTACGGATGAATCGATTGTCGCGGCGGTCAGTTTGTCCGCGCGGTACATCACCGACCGGTATTTGCCGGACAAGGCGGTGGACCTCATAGACGAAGCGGCTTCGTCGCTCAAAATTTCACTCGAAAATATGCCACCGGTGCTCGAGGAAACTCGCCGTAGGGTAATGCGCCTTGAAATCGAAAAAGAGGCACTGAAAAATGAATCCGAAACGGCAAAACAGGCAAAATCCAGAATTAAAGAAATCGAAACCGAGATTGCCGACCTGAAAGAGAAGACCGAGGAGATTGAGCTGAAATGGAAGAACGAGAAAGAAACGTTGACGGAAATCAAGAAGGCGAAAAAAGAACTCGAGGTGCTCCGCATTGAAGCGGAACACGCCGAAGCGCGTGCCGACCTTTCGAAAGCCGCGGAAATCCGGTACGGCAAACTCCCGACGTTGCAGAAGGAGCTCGAAGTGAATCTGAAGCGTTTGAAAAAGCTGCAGAGCTCACGGCGCATCCTGAAGGAAGAAATTTTGGCGAACGATATTGCCGAAATCGTCGCCAAATGGACGGGTATTCCGGTGATGCGAATGATTGAGGAGGAAGTGTCAAAACTTATCCGTATCGAGGAAGACCTCCGGGGCCGTATCATTGGGCAAGACGACCCGATTAAGCGTGTTTCCGACGCGATTAAACGGAGCCGCACCGGCATCTCAGACCCCAACCGGCCCATCGGCTCGTTCCTATTCCTCGGTCCGACCGGTGTCGGGAAGACCGAACTCACCAAAGCACTTGCCGAGTTTATGTTCAACGATGAACGTGCGCTTATCCGCGTGGATATGTCCGAGTTTATGGAAAAGCACGCCATTTCAAAACTGATTGGCGCTCCGCCGGGATATGTCGGTTATGAAGAGGGTGGTACGCTCACCGAAACTATCCGTCATCGTCCGTACGCGGTCGTGCTCTTTGACGAGATTGAGAAAGCGCACCCGGAAGTATTCAACATATTGCTTCAAATCCTCGATGACGGACGGCTGACCGATGCCAAGGGGCGCGGGGTGAACTTCAGGAATACGATTATCATCCTGACATCGAATATCGGAGCGCAATTTATCGACAAGATGGAGAAAGTCGGTTTCTCGGTTGCGGGAAAGGCGAACGATTACGAAGACGCGAAAAACAAAGTGACTGCCGCGCTGAAGGATTACTTCCGTCCCGAATTTCTCAACCGTCTCGACGATATCATCATCTTCGATATCTTAACGCCCGAAGCGGTTTCCAAAATTGTCGGCATTCAGTTAAAGGAGGTGGAAGATAGGCTCAAGGCAAAGGAGCTTTCGCTTTCCGTCACGCCGGAGGTGTACGACTATCTCGCCAAGGAGGGATACAACCCGCAGTACGGCGCCCGTCCGCTCCGCCGGCTTATCCAGAATAAAATACTGAATCCCATCGCGACGCTCATTATCTCGCGCGGGCTTGATAAGGGCGGAACCGTGTCGCTTACACTGAAGAACAAAGAGATTCAGTTCGATGTCCGGAAGGGGAGAAACGGGAGAAATGGGAACGGAAACGGGCACACAAAAGCGGTAAAAAGCGATATAGTTCCGGACCAGCCGGTAGAAGCGACAAAGTAAGAATGCACGGGGAAAAGCCACACTCAGATGAGTGTGGCTTTTTTCGACCTAGGAATGTCAAGTAAGACAGTACATGTGTATAACTTTACTTGACCTATGCTGTGTGGAACGTATCATATTATGATATGGCAAGCATTTCCGACCTTAAACTTAGAGAAATTAGAAGTTGGTATTACAGGGACTTTCTCTCCGTAAAAGACATTGCCGATAAAGTCGGTGTTTCAATTGACTCCGTGGTCTATTTCATGCGGCAGCATGGTTTGAAGCGCCGAACACTTATCGAGGCAAGCCGTCGCCGATTTGAGCGAAAGCCACTATCCTTTTCGATTGCTCGCAAATTGAGTGCAAGTGATAGGTCGTTAAAAGTCATTGGTGCGATGCTCTATTGGTGTGAGGGTTTTAAAGGAAACGAGAAAAGCACTAATAGTACGGTTGATCTTGCTAATAGTGACCCGAAAATGATCTCCTTATTTCTCAACTTTTTGAGAAGGATATACAGGATTGATGAAAAGCGACTTAGAGTCCTCCTCTATTGCTATTCGGATCAGAATATTCCAAAGCTTAAGGCTTTTTGGAGTGGGACCACCGGCATTCCTTTGTCACAGTTCAGCAAACCCTATGTGCGGCATGACTTCCGGATTGACGGGCGAAAGATGAAACACGGAATGGTGCATGTTCGCTACAGTGATAAGAAATTGTTGATAGAACTGAAAAATCTGATAGACTCTGTGTGTGGTAAATACGCGCCGGTCGCATAGCGGCAATTGCATTGGACTGTAAATCCAACGACCATTGGTCTACGGTGGTTCGAGTCCACCCCGGCGCACATGGGAAGCTTTATAGAATTGAACGACACCCTCCAGCTGACTAAAGAGCAGGGTTTTCCTGTTGAACTGGATTTGGAGAAACACAAGACGAAACCTTTTTCCGCGAAGGACTTTGAAGGCAGAGTTTTTGAGTTTCGTGATAAGCCGGCGATTCGGTTGTATCAGGCGCCTCCGGTACGGAATTTTTTGGTGGAGAATCGGGATGGGAAGTGGATTTACTGGGGGCTCTGCCACATTCTTCAAGTGACGCACGACTATACTGCAAAAACCACGTCGGGAAAGTTCAAGATAATCTCCATCTATTCTGTCGAAGACATGACCAAAGCTTTTGACCTCAGCGACCAACGGCCGGAGATGAAGTTTTCGCTTAGCTAAGTTTTCCCATGGATGGATTCGAAACAATTTCGGAAAGTGCGCTATCCAAAGAGCGGGAGAAAGGAATTCCTGTTCCAATCTATAATCTTTCTGATCAGTTCACTGTAGATCAGTTAAAAAACGAGTATGCGCAGTGGGCATCGCATTATGGCGGTGATGCAGAGCTTACCGCTATCAACGTGGAACGAACCGCAGCATTGAGGAAGCTCGGCAAGGAAACAGGCTTAGGTAACACCCTGGCCATTGGTGCAAGAGAGGGGTTACAGTGGGCGCTCAATCAGACACCGCGTGAAGTAGGAAGGGCGTTCGATGCCCATGGTATTGCCGGTAAGCAAGATGCGGTTGCTGAACTCGATGCGCTGCTCACAAAAGGCATTCAAAGCGGGCGAACATTCTATACGATGAATTTTATAGACGACCCCCAGGCTTTGGCTTTAGGCGCTGAGCATCCGTTTATTGAAGGAGGCTTTATTGTCGTATCGGGCTTCGAAGAAAAATTGGCCGATGCGGGCATCAAGCATGTTGTAGTCGGAGAAGAGTACAACCGCGTACTGGATATATTACGCAAGCGCTACTCCAGCGTGAGGTTCATACCGTGGCATGAGGCTCCGGCTACGTTAACAGCTCTTGCGAACGAGAAGGGGCATACTACATTTCCACTGGTGACGATAACCGAAGAAAACAGACCGCATTATTCGATTCCGTCTCGGACTTACCGTACGGGATCTTCAATGGATATTCCAGCTCCAACTGACGCTAAGTTGAATGATGACGTTTGGTGATTTGAGTGACTGCAGACAGGGACCCTCTAACTTTTCCGTGAGTTAGCGGGTTTTCGGTTTTTGAGCTAAGATGCCCGTATGTCAACACTTGAAGCCGAGAAAAAAGGCCTCCGTACCTGGATAGAAATAGACCGGAAAGCAATCCGACACAATTTTGACGTGTTTAAGAAATTGATTTCGCCCAAGACAAAATTGATGGCCATAGTGAAGAGTAACGCGTACGGGCACGACCTTATCCAGTTTTCGAAGGAAATGGAGAAACTTGGAGCGGACTTTCTCGGTGTTGACTCCATTACTGAAGCGCGGGCGCTCCGGCGAGAAGGAGTGAAGCTTCCCATTTTGGTACTCGGCTATACGATGCCGGAGCTTTTTGCCGAAGCGGCGAAAGATGATATTTCGCTTTCAGTTTCAACCTTTGAGGCGCTTGACGTGATTGCAAAGGCGAAACTTCCGAAACCCCTCAAAATTCACATCAAAGTAGACACCGGTATGCATCGGCAAGGCTTTTTGCTCGCGGACTTGCAAAGAGTCCTTGCCGAGTTGAAAGTTGAAAGTAAAAAGTTGAAAGTAGAGGGATTGTTCACTCACTTTGCAGCGGCGAAGAATCCGGCGTTTCCGAAAGATACCAAGAATCAGATAGAGGAGTTCAAGCAATGGGTCACCGCGTTTACCGAAGTCGGTCTTCAGCCAATCGCCCATGCCACCGCGAGTTCAGGTACGCTCATATTTCCGGAAGCGCATTTTGATATGGTGCGCATTGGCATCGGACTCTACGGACTTTGGCCTGAACGAGCGGTCAAATCATTCTTGAAGAATCAAATTGTTCTCAAACCAATTCTTTCGTGGAAATCTTTCATTACCGAGGCGAAAAAGCTCCCGAAGGGAAGCAGAATCGGTTACGACCTCACCGAGACGCTTTCTAAAGACAGTATGGTCGCAGTTGTACCGATTGGATATTGGCACGGATATCCGCGCGCGCTTTCGGCTATTGGGCAGGTTCTTGTCCGCGGACAGCACGCGAAAGTACTCGGGCGCGTGAGTATGGATATGATAAGTATCGCGATTGACGGAAGTATCGGAGCGAAGGCGGGAGATGAGGTTACTATCTTGGGAACTGACGATACGTCTCCGACTTCCGCGGAGGGGATTGCCGGGTTACTGGACGCATCATGGTATGAGGTGGTGACCCGCCTTAATCCGCTCATCAAACGTATTTACAAGTAACTTCCCGAATCAATCCCGAATTCCGACTCGAAATATCCCTAATTGCAATTTTTCCCATTTCTGATAGTCTTTCAAAGTCCTTCCTAGAAGCTAACACCTAAAAGCTAAAAGCTAATTCCTATGAGCCAAGACCGCCTTATAAAACTCACCTGCACGACCTGCAAGCGGACCAACTACTGGAGCGAGAAAAACAAGAAGAAAGTTGAGCGAAAGATTGAACTTTTGAAGTTTTGCAATTGGTGTATGAAGCGCACGAAGCATAAAGAGTCGAAGAAATAACAAAATCCGCCTCTCGGCGGATTTTTGTTATTGAAGGCGGGCGATGGAGGAATCGGACCTCCGACCAGAGTTTTGGAGACTCTTGTTATACCACTTAACTAATCGCCCTTGACGAAGGCATCATAGCATATTCTATGCCCGTAGAAAATTCCTGACGAGCATTTTGATTTTAGTTGTATCCCGTGGGGCAAACCACTGTATTTCCGTATTCCGCTTGAACCAGACAATCTGTCGTTTGGCGTAGTGCCGGATTTCGGACTGCAACGAAGTTATCATCTCCTCTTTCGTAATCTGTTTCTGCAGAAATCGGGCGAGATACCGGTACTCAAG
>SIBZ01000026.1 GCA_009694955.1 Candidatus Tayloriibacteriota bacterium
GGACTTGCGGTATTTATCATCATCTGGGGAATTTTCAGGTACATCACGGAAGCCGCGAACGAAGAAAAACGCGCGGAAGCGAGACAGTTTATCGTGTGGGGAACTATCGGCGTCTTTATGATGATTTCGATTTGGGGTTTTGTAACGGTACTTGTGAACACGTTCGCCGTGGACAAAGCCATACAAGAAAAAGATATTCCTATGGTTCCGAAGATAGAATCAAAATTACAGCTCTATAACGACCCGTATCTTAAATAACCCCGAGTACCACGTTCTGGCTTTCCCATTTTCTTTCCGCTACAATAAGGGCGAAACAGAGACGAGGTCCAGATTCCTGACCCTCCCACTCGAATTCACAGACCCGCGTCTGTTGTTGGGAGTTTCCCGCTTGTTTGTGAACGTTATTTCGTATAAGTTGTTTCGAGTGAGGAGGTGGCGATTTGTATAGTCGCTCCGCTTCTTACAAATCAGCCAAATGATTCGCTTCGACAAAGTATCAAAAATCTATAGCGACGATTCGGCGGCACTCGACGGGGTGTCGCTCACCATTAAACCGCGTGAGTTTGTTTCCATCGTAGGGCATTCCGGAGCGGGGAAGACCACGCTCCTCAAGATGATTCTCGCGGAAGAACGCCCGACAAGCGGAAGCGTCATGTTCGAATCGACCGACATTCACAAACTGAAGCGCCATAAGTTGCATCAGTACCGGAGAAAGCTCGGTGCTATTTTTCAGGACTTCCGCTTGCTCACCAACAAAACCGCGTTCGAGAATATTGCGTTTGCGATGGAGATGGCGGGGCGCAGTGATGACGAAATCTCGGCCGACGTGCCGTACGTGCTTGAGATGGTTGACCTCGGCAATAAGATGTGGAATTTCCCGCACGAACTCTCGGGCGGAGAGAAACAACGGGTGGCGATTGCCCGAGCTATCGTGAACCAGCCCGACATTATCATCGCAGACGAGCCGACAGGCAACCTTGACCCCGTGAACACGTTTGAAATCATTCAAATTCTGAAGAAAATCCACGACCTCGGCACTACGGTCATTCTTACCACACACAACAAGGGAGTCATTGATTCGCTGGGAAAGCGTGTGATTACGATGGAAAAAGGGCGGATTATTCGCGATGACCCCACCGGCAAGTACGTTTTGTGAGAACAAAACGTACTTGCCGGTGGAAGTTCCAATTTTCAAGTATCAATTTTCAATCAATGCCCGAAACCGCAAAAATTTTCAATTTAGAGGAACGTACGGCTGTATTTGCTGAAAATGTTATTACGTTTTGTCACACTCTTAAGATAGATGCGGTCAATCAAAGAATTATAAGTCAGGTAGTGGGAGCTGTCGGTTCAATTGGGGCAAACTATTGTGAAGCAACGGAAGCCGAAAGCAAAAAGGATTTTATTCACAAAGTAACCATTGCCAAGAAGGAGATAAAAGAAACAGGGCATTGGCTCCGACTTCTTATTGCAGCTCATCCCGAACGAAAGAAGGAAATAGTTCCTTTTCAAAAAGAAGCACACGAATTACTCTTGATATTTTCAAAGATTATCCGTTCCTCCAAATCAAATCGGGCTATTGATAATTGAGACTTGATAATTGATAATTACTCTGTATATGTTGTGGACTTCAATAAAACGCGTCATCAAGGCCGGCTTCGTCAATTTTTACCGCGACGGGTTTGTGTCGCTTGCCTCAGTGCTCATTATGACTATGACGCTCTTCGTCATCGGAGGCGTCCTTTTTCTTTCGGCAACCCTGAGTGCGTCGCTTGAAGAAATAAAAAGCAAGGTTGACGTAAACGTCTACTTTCAGACCAGCACCTCGGAAGAGGAAGTACTCGCGCTCGCGAACGCACTTCGGACGCTTCCCGAAGTGAAGGAGGTGGATTATATCTCCCGCGAGCAAGCACTTGGAAACTTCAAAAAACGCCACGAAAACGACGAACTGACCCTGCAGGCTTTGCAAGAACTCCCCGACAATCCGCTCGGTTCGGTGCTCAATATCCGCGCCAAAGAACCGAGCCAATACGAAGGTATCGCTTCATTCCTGAAGGGGGATATCGCGCTCGGCGGAGGCAAAAAGCCCATTATCGACGAGGTAAACTATTACGACAACAAAGTTGCCATCGACAATCTTTCAAATATCATCAAAGCCACGGAGCGTATCGGCTCTATCCTCGCGCTTGTTTTGGTCATCATCTCAATCAGTATTGCCCTCAATACCATCAGGCTCGCGATTTATATCTCGCGTGAAGAAATAAGCGTGATGCGCCTCGTGGGAGCGAGCAATACCTATATCCGCGGTCCGTTCGTGGTGTCCGGCGTCCTGTATGGCGTCAGTGCGGCGCTTCTCACGCTTGCTCTCTTCTATCCGCTCACGTATTATCTGGGGGATTCAACGGAGAACTTCTTCAGCGGACTCAACCTCTTCCGGTACTACCTCGCCCATTTCGGCGAATTCTCCCTTGTTATTGCCGGTTCGGGAATCGTACTCGGGGCGCTCTCGAGCTTTCTCGCGGTGCGAAGATATTTAAATGTCTAAATCACTAAAGTAGAGAAACATGACCGAACAGCGACACAAATATATTTTTGTCATCGGAGGCGTCATGTCGGGTGTCGGCAAAGGCGTCGCCACTTCCTCCATCGGGCTCATCCTTCAATCAAAGGGTTTCAAGGTCAACCTTATCAAGATAGACCAATACCTCAATGTCGACGCCGGCACCATGAACCCCACCGAGCACGGCGAGGTTTTTGTTTTGAATTCGGGTCTTGAAACAGACCAGGATATGGGGAACTATGAGCGGTTTCTTAATCGTGAGCTCGGTCCGGCTGACTACATGACGAGCGGAATGGTATATAAAACAGTCATTGAGCGCGAGCGCAATCTCGAGTATGGAGGCAAATGCGTAGAAGCGGTGCCGCATATCCCCGAAGAAATCATCCGACGTATCAAACTCTCCGCTACGGAAGCCGGTTCCGATATAACGGCAATCGAAATCGGAGGCACTACGGGTGAGTATCAGAACATCTTCTTTCTTGAAGCGGCCCGTATGATGCATCGGGCTTCTCCCGACGATGTTATCTTCGTGCTGGTGAGTTATCTTCCGGTTCCCGGAAATTTGGGAGAGATGAAGACGAAGCCCACGCAAAGCGCATCGAGGATGCTCAATGGGGCTGGAATTCAGGCGGATTTCATCATTGCCCGTTCCGAAACCTCGATTGACCAAAAGAGAAAGGAAAAACTCGCCCTGTTTTGCGATGTAAAAGTCGAGCATGTTATCGCCGCCCCGGATGTCGAAAGCATTTATGATGTACCGTCGAACTTCGAAAATGAGAACATGGGACACATGCTTCTTCGCGCCCTCAAACTTGAGCCACTGAATAAGGAAAACGGGATGACAGAATGGAAGGAGTTTGTTTCAAAAACAAAATCCGCTACCGAAACGGTCAAAATCGGCATTGTCGGGAAGTATTTTGACACGGGGAATTTCGTACTTTCCGACGCGTACATTTCCGTGATTGAAGCTATCAAGCATTCCGCGTACGCGAATGACCGCAAACCGGTCCTTACATGGATTAATTCCAAAGATTTTGAGACCGGAGAAAAGGATGTGTCTATACTTAAAGAATTTGACGGAGTGGTTGTTCCCGGCGGTTTCGGAGAAAGCGGCATCGAGGGGAAAATCAAAGCGATAGAGTACGCTCGGGTGAACAAGATACCGTATTTCGGTCTTTGCTACGGCATGCAACTTGCGACGATTGAGTATGCGCGTCATGTCGCGGGGCTCAAAGACGCGAACACCACCGAAATCAACAAGAACGGTCCGTATCCCGTTATCGACATCATGCCAGAGCAGAAAAAGCACATGGCGGAAGGGAACTATGGCGCGACGATGCGTCTTGGCGCCTATCCCGCGCATTTGAAGAAGGGAACTATAGCGGCGGAAGCGTACGGAAAGGCGGAGATATCGGAAAGGCATCGCCACCGATACGAGGTGAATCCCGACTATATCGCGCAGTTGGAAAAAGCAGGTCTCGTCTTTTCGGGTAAGTCTCCGGACGGCGTGCTTATGGAAATCGCCGAACTTCCGACATCCGTTCATCCGTTCTTCCTCGGTACCCAATTTCATCCCGAACTGCAATCCCGTCCACTCGCGCCACACCCACTCTTTTCCGCGTTCATTAAGGCCGCAATCGCTCGGAAAAAATAATTATGTTTCCAATCCAGTACGCTTATCTTGCGCTGGGTCTTATGTATCTCATTATTTGGGGGGCGCTTTTTACGTATCGCAGAGATTTGAGAAAAGAAATGCTCGTTTCAAGTCTTCTGGCAGGCCTTCTCGCCCTCCTGTTGGAGTCTCTTTTCCTCGAAGACTATTGGACGCCGCAGCTTTTTAACGGCTGGAGTGTCGGTATTGAGGACTTTCTCTATGGGTTCACCATCGGTGGTGTGGCGAGTGTGCTTTATGAAGCGTTTTTCAAGACGAGGTTTATTCGCAAGAAATCCCATGCATATCACTGGAGATTTTTGCTTGTTTTGTATGCCATTTCATTTACCGCCCTCTTTATTGGGAGGGAGGTTTTGGGGTTCAATACTATGTATGCCGCACTCGGTTCGTTAGGCGCCGCTTTTCTTTCGATTGTCTTTTTCCGCCCGGACCTTGTACGTGAGGCCATTTGGAGTGCGATATTATTTACAGCTCTTACTGTGCTTGTCTATATTCCGGTGCTTATCATCTTTCCGCATTTCATCTCATCATTCTGGCATCTCTCAAATATAAGCGGATTATTACTCGGTGGGATACCTCTTGAAGAATTTGTCTGGGCATTTATGTTCGGACTTGTCGTTGGTCCGTTCTATGAGGCATGGGCCGGATTGGAGCTTCGAAAAGTGCGTCGTTCTAAAACATGACCATCTCCGTCGGCATCGGTCTCGCGTTCGTGTCGCTCCGGAAGGAATTTGCGTGGAGGCACCTCTGGCATGAACGGGGGACCGTCCTCGCGTTTTTCGCCGCGGTCATGATGGGAGGCGCGAACTTTTTCATGGGGTGGTTTTTCCGCCTGAACGACTCACTCATGGGGAATTTCGTAACAGATATTTTTATAGCGGTCATCGCCGTCGCGCTTTCCGAAAGTTACAGTATCATCGCGGTACTGCTTGGACTCGCAGTCAATAAAGAACGCCTTGAGCGTCATCAGAAAATCGGTCTTTTCGTCGCGATGGTCTCCGTAATCGTACTTGCGTCTACAACCGCGTAACACTTCCGTATCTTATGACACAAACCTATACGCTTTCGGTCTTTCTTCCCGCGTACAACGAAGCGGAGAATCTTTCGCGCGTTGTGCGCGAGATTGAGGACGTGCTCGCGCATACTCCCGCTGTCGGTGCGTATGAACTGATTGTCGTCGACGACGGCAGTACGGACGCGACGACGGCTCTTCTTGCCGATCTCCAAAAAACAATTCCACAGCTCCGCACGGTCCGTCATAGCCGGAACCTCGGTTACGGTTCGGCACTCGCAAGCGGGTTTGCCGAAGCGCGAAACGAGCTTGTCTTTTTTATGGATGCCGACGGCCAGTTTTCGTTCAGGGATTTTCCTGTATTTCTTTTGGCACTCAAGGAGAAGGATGTCGTTGTCGGTTTCAGGAAGTCCCGAAATGACCCGAGTGTCCGGCGCCTCTTCGGGAAATGCTGGAGTGCGCTTGTCCGGAATCTCCTCGGCGTTCGCGCGCGGGACATCAATTGTGCGTTTAAACTTATGAGACGTTCGGCGCTATCGGGATTTGCTCCCCGTTCGTCGGGGGCGGGAATTAATGCAGAGCTCTTGATGTTTCTTGAACAAAAAGGAGCGAAACTTGCCGAACTTCCCGTACAACATTTCCCGAGGACGGCAGGCGTCGCGACAGGACTTCATCTTCCGGTTATTGCCCGCGCGGTCAGTGAACTTCTACGATTATCGGTGGGGCGACGCAACTTCAAAGAGCGATAGCTCCGGTCCCTGATACAATACTTTCAGCTCTCCTGTGACGAGGCCGGGTATGCTCGCCTGAAATGCGGAGGGCAGAATAAGCGTGTACGCTCCGGCCCGTTCTTCCGGTTTCGGCAAGACCTCTACTTTATGGCCATAGCTGTAAAACTCGATGGTTTCCCAATAGAGATGATTATACGCGTATACAGGGGTGTCTCTGGGTACGAGAGCAAGTACGAGTCCGAGCGCCTGCTCCTCCTGTGCGACTCTGTTAACGCCGAGTGAATCATCGATGTGAAAACCGAAATAGACGGAACTTGCAAGGCCGATGCACAACAGGATCATTGTCCCAAATAGTCCGGCGTTTCTCTCGAGAGCCGATTTTGCTTGCGTAATGAGAAGCGCGAGCGTGTAGCCAATTGTGATGGCAAGAAATGGGTAGAGCGGGACCAGATAATAAAAAAGTTTCGTCTGTGCGAGCGCGAAGAGTAGGAAGATAGCGGAGGCGATACATAGACTCGCGAATGCTCCGCGGTGCGCACTGAAAAATTCGCGGGGACGTTGCCAAAACGGTTTGATGTTGTACAGAACAAGCGCGATGGCGAATAGAAACCACGGTTCGGCGAACCGGAGCAGATGTTTGAGATAGGTAAACGTTGTCACGCCCTTGCCGATAATCGTACTCGTCACGCGATGTAGTGCTTCGTCCATAATGTAGGTATTCCAAAAGTCTCCGCCGAACGCTCGGTGCATAAAGAGGTGCCATGGGACGAGAATAAGAAAACCGCCGATAAGACCGAGCCAAAACCACATCCGTTTGAGGTAGGAGAAACGCCACAGGAGAAGTGTCAGTATTCCGATTGCCGGGAACAGAAGGATCACCGCGAGGCTCTTTGTGAGAATGATGGCGCCTCCCGAGAGACCGATGCAAAAGAGAAAGATGGGACGCTCACGTCCGCGCAGGAACGAGTAGACTCCAAGCAGGAGGAAAAAGACGAGCGCCGTTTCGAATCGGACTTGGCGCGCCGCTTCGATAAACGCGCCGTTGCACACAAGTACCAATACGGCGAGCACCGAAGCGAGGCGGTGTTTGGTGAGGGAAAGCGCGATGAGGTACGTAAGCAAGAGCGAGAAAATGCCGAAGAGAGCGGAGGGGAGGCGCAGACTCCACTCGGAAAACCCGAATAGCTTCGCACTTTCGTATGCGACGGAGAAATATAACGGGGGCTTCAAAAACCACGGCTTTCCGCGGAGGGTGAGTGGGGTGAGTTCCTGCCGTTCCAGACTTTCCCGCACGATACTGCCGTACGTTGCTTCGTCATAGTCGCGGAGCGGGAACGCTTCGAGCCTGAAGAGCATCAGAAACGCGCCCAGTCCGATTGAGGCGAAAAGGACGAGACGCGCGAATCGAACGGGTATGTCAGCACTAAGTGATTGCATACAATGAAACTATTGTAACACGCTGATTTTTGTGTCAGAACGGGATATGTGTGATAAAATCTCGGGGTCCGCGGTTCTAGAAGCACTACGTATTCATTCTTCATCCTCTATGTCCTCACTACAAGCTATTGCAAAAGAATTGCTGGCGCCTCACAAGGGGATTTTAGCCGCCGATGAGAGCGATTCCACGTGCGTGAAGCGCTTCGACAAGTACGGAATCGAGAAGACTCCGGAACAACGCCGGAAATGGCGCGAGCTTTTGTTTTCCGCCCCCAACATCTCGGATGGACTTTCCGGAATTATCCTGTACGACGAAACCATCCGTCAGAATGCGAGTACGGGCGAACCATTCGCGCAGTTTCTGTTACAGCAAAGAATACTTCCGGGTATTAAGGTGGACCAAAAGACTGAACCCTTTACCGGTTCTCCAGACGAAGAGGTGACGAAAGGGCTCGACGGTCTTCCGAAGCGGTTAGCCGAATACGCGAAGCTCGGGGCGACATTCACCAAGTGGCGCGCGGTTATTCGCATTAGCGACACGCTCCCGACAGAAGAGTGCCTGCGTGAAAACGCGAAGCGGCTCGCCATCTACGCGAAACAGAGTCAGGAAGCGGGACTGGTTCCGATTATCGAACCCGAGGTGCTTCTCGACGGAGAGCACACGCTCGAGCGTTCGGAGGCGGTACTCACGCAGACACTGCGTATTACGTTCGAGGAGACGGTGAAGGCTGGTGTGGAGCTCTCGGGACTTATTCTGAAATCGAGTATGGCGCTTCCTGGGAAAGAGTCCGGCAAAGTGGCAACGCTGGGAGATATCGCGTCGGCAACACTCCGAGCGTTTTTTGCGTCGGTACCGAAGGAGGTGCCGGGCATTGTCTTTCTTTCGGGTGGGCAGACTCCCGAAGATGCGACAGCGCGCCTGAATGAAATCGTGAAGCAAGCGCGGAAGCAGAACGCCCCGTGGCGCATCACCTTTTCCTATTCGCGCGCGCTTCAAGAACCGGTGCTGAAAGCATGGTCGGGAAAGGACGAAAACGTGGAAACGGCGCAAAAGATTTTTGAACGGCGTGTACAAGAAACCTCGTTGGCATCGGAGGGAGCATTTGAATAAATTACCAATATCCAATATCCAATAACCAATATCCAATAATCAAACAAACATTCCAGGCCTTTTGGCGATTGGTGTTTGGTGATTGGTGATTCTAACTATGCCTGAATTGTTAGCTGTCGCGACAGAAGCCGCCAAGAAAGGAGGAGCAATCGTTTTTGACTATTTCGAAACCGCAATCAAGCGGGAAATCAAAGCGGACAAAAGCTTTGTGACCGCCGCTGACAAAGACGCCGAGACCGCCATTTTGAAAGAGATAAAAAAGCATTTTCCCGACCACGGGATTTTAAGTGAGGAGAGCGAGGAAGAAAAAAGCACCTCGCCTTTTCAGTGGGTTATTGACCCGCTTGACGGCACAGCGAATTTCTTAAACGGTATTCCCATGTTTGCTGTTTCGATCGCGGTACTCAAAGACGGCGTTCCGGTCGCCGGCGTAGTGTATCACCCCATCGGCGGGGCGATGTACTCGGCGGAAAAGGGAAAAGGTATGACCTGGAAAGGGAAGCCTGCGCATGTATCCGAAGACGGATGCGAGCACGCAATGATAAGTTTTGGTCCGGGGAAGAAAGAAAAAGAACATCTGAACAAGATGCTTCTTAATGCCGAATCGTTCGTCAAATCCAAACGGTATCTTGGATGTACCGCGCTTGAGCTCGGATTCGTCGCGCGCGGTGGGACCGAGGGGTTTATCTGCATCGGACTCCATAAGTGGGACTATGCCGCGGGAGTACTGCTCGTCGAAGAAGCGGGAGGCACCATTACCGACTTTGAAGGGAAACCATGGGTCTTCGGTTCCAGCGACTACTTTATCGTTTCAAACGGCCATATACACGCTGAACTTTTGAAGCTCGCGAAAATGGCGATGTAGCATCGGCACCTCTTTTCTAGTAGAGTACGGTCTGAACTTTACCCAGCACCTTGACTCCAATGCTTTGCGCTCCGTGCAAGGTCTAACGTCCTGTGGTCAAGGTGCTAGGTTTGCAGAAAGGAGTGTACTCGCGGATAACAAAAGTAAAGAAGTCCCGCCGGGAAAAGTATCGAGCCATATTGATTGGAAGTGCATAGAGTGTCGAACCGTACGAAGGGGAGCTCCCGTTAGACTGTGGATGGCAGGAACGCCAAGAACCGAGCTTGTGTGCTCGAAGTGCACCAGAAGGACTGCTCATGAACCTGCCTAGTAGTATATGTGCTGGTTAGCCTTTGCCGATGACCTGTGTCATCGGCCTCTTTTTTGGAGGAGCAAAATGGCTTCAGGTAATCGTCTGAATGACCGGATAGAAACATCCGCTTTTTTGTGTTTCTTTCCGCCGTAGAGGATTGTCTTCATCCCTGCCGATTTTCCCGCTTCAATATCGGTATGCGAGTCGCCGACATACACACATTCACTTGGTTTGAGCTTCAGACGCTTCGCCGCGAGGAGAAGTGGTTCGGGATGAGGCTTGGGGTGTGTGACATCTTCAATAGTAACAGTAACGGAGAAATATTTTTCTGTTTTTGAAAAAGGGAAGTAGCGTTTCGAAAGACCATCTCTATTTCTGCTGGTGATAATGCCAAGCTTGTACTTTTTGTGAAGAGCCTCGAGCACTTCTTTGCACCCTGGCGGTTCAGAGAGGAGCTCGGTATGGTAGGAGACATTCTGGAGTATTTCATCGAGACGTCCCAACTCTTCCGTTAAGTCAGCTTTCGCAAGATATTTCAGCGCGAGCGTGAGTGGTAAATGAAATGCGCTTTTATACGCACCGCGCGTAGGCCGTGGATACCCCAATGCCGTAAGGATATCGCCGAAAAACAAAAATCCCGCTTCAAACGAGTCAAGGAGTACACCATCAATATCAAATAAGACGGCTTTGATGGTACTCTCGGTTTTAGGCACAAAATGTTTTTTCATGGTGAGAAAAAAGGTGGCATCCACGACGAGAGTCGGGATGCCGTTGAGAAGAAAGACCTTGGTTATGAGACTGCACTCTGTGTTGGGGGAGGTGTCGGTATTTTGGGTGGAAGTATGATTCTCGGAGTCGGCTTTTTTGGGAGGATTTTAGGCTGGGGATGTTGATTTGCGTTTCCTGATCCGCCGTTGATTTTCGGTTTTTCATCTGCATTCATACGTGTATTTCTTTCGGTTCTGGAACTGTCTCTGACGATATCGTACTCTTTGTTGCAATCTTCCGCAATCATTAAAGAAACGCGCCTTGTTTCGGTCGCGCTCTACGAAAGATTGAGGAAAGCCTATCGCTGTAATGCCATCAAAGCGAAGACGGAGAAGGTAATGGTTAGGCCGAACGAAGCAACCGCGAGCCAGTGGTATTTCTGGCGCGTTCCGATTGACCGAGCACTGCGCGAAAAGCGAGCTGCGGTCTTCAGGAAGAAAATCCCGAAGCCACCGAAAATGGTGCTGAATGCCAAACAAATGAGCGAGAAAAACGGAATCATATTTTGCATAGGCTGTAAGGTTCTATCGTTCATTCTATCCAGACACGCTCAAAGTGCAAGGAAGGGTTGAATAATTCTTGATTTTCATCTAATGGTAGGAAAATATGCTATACTTGTGGTATGTCAAGCAACTGGGGGAAGGGGTTTACTAAAGAAACGCACCCGTCAATACGAAAGCGTTCCGAAACAATGCGACGTCTGAAAATTGATAATTTTGCTGTATGGAGAAATAGGATGAAGGCGTTAGGTAAAATACGCTCAGCGTACCCCGCTTTTGTTAAGGGTGGCGACTTAGCGGAGCTTATTGGGGTGGTTTTGGGCGATGGACACATCAGAAAGTTTCCCAGAACTGAGGAACTTTCTGTCTTTTCAAATTCAAACAATCCTGGTTTCATTACTCGTTACGCAAGGCTCATTGAGTGCATTTTTGATAAGAAGCCAGCACTTACAAAACATCACGGTAACTGTACGAGAATTCGTCTATATCAAAAAGAGGTCCAATCACGACTTGGAATTCCGTACAGTCCTCGCGGTAAGTTACAGATTACAGTTCCTCGTTGGATTTTGAAAAAAGAGAAATATATAGTAAGGTACTTGAGAGGTTTATATGAGGCAGAAGGGTCACATTGTGTTCATGTACCCACGGGTACATACAAACTGTTTTTCAGCAACAGAAATCAGACAATGTTGAATAATGTATTTAGACTTTTGAAGAAGCTCGGTTTTCATCCTCATACAAGCCTAAATAACCATTGCATTCAATTATCGAGAAAACAAGAAGTATATAAAGCACTCGAGTTGTTGCAATTTCGACAGTATTAATTTCTTGCGGGATCGGCTAATGGTAGGCCAATAGACTCTGAATCTATTAATCTTGGTTCGAATCCAAGTCCCGCAGCC
>SIBZ01000027.1 GCA_009694955.1 Candidatus Tayloriibacteriota bacterium
CAAAGTGCCTGCGCACTTTGCGTGTAGGATTCGAAGCCCTTCTCCCATATTTTTGAGCGATTCTTATCGTGAAAAAATGGGAAAGGGGTACTGCGGCTGTAAGCCGAGAAACTCCTACCCGGGGAGCTTGTAAAATCTTAATCCGCCTTTTCAGGCAGATTTTGATTTTTTAGTTCCCCGGGAAAAAGCTGTGGGACAGCTTTCGTTAGGATTCGAAAAACAAAAACCGCCCCAGAGGGCGGTTTTTGTTTCTCCTAGATTTTTACTACTTCACATACACGACGCCGATGCCGTTCGGGTTCGAGAGGTTGTGGTAGGTCCAGACACCCGACTCGGTGAACACAAGCTCATAGACGCCGTTCTGTCCGACACTCTTTTCCTGATTCAGCCCGACGTAGAGGGGAGTGCCTTCGAATTCGCCCGACGCGATACGCATCGCGCTTCCGGACTTGTTCACGAAGCGGACCGTTTCGCCTCTATTTATTTCGACTACCTTCGGCATAAAGCCGGTGTTGGTAAGATTCACAAGGCTGACGTAACGACCCTTTTCAAGTACACGCGTCTGTGTGTACGCGGTTGTCGCTTTCTTTACGGCAGGACTCTTCATGGCCGGTGAGGACGGCTTTTCTCCCGTGATTTCAGGAACAGTGGACGGAGCCGGAATAGTTGACGGTATGTTGACACCTCGGCTCCAGAGCGCGAGCACGATAACGGCAACCAAGACAATAATAAGAATGACGAGCGGTTTTCTCATATAATCGGAATAGATTATTTAGTAACGTATAGTCGTCTAAGTATACACCACACGAGGAGATATTTGAAAAAAATAAGGGGAGGGCGTATACTGTCTGCGTGATGAAAGCGGGTCTCAACAATAATCAGGATGGTAGCAAAGCTCTCTAGAGGGTTCCTTTCGTCACGCACACGTTACCTAAGGCCCCTCAGGGGCATTTTTTATACCTATCATCATATATATGGCTACAAAGCGTAAGATACCGAGTGTAATGTTCTCACAGCACCCCGACCACGTGGGGAAGCCTTATTGGCATACGAAACCTCTCATTGAAACGCGCGATGAGCTCAAAGAGTGTTTCCTTATGATGCGCGATATCGGCGCCGAGGAGGTGATGTGGGACTGGGAAGGCAAGCTTGTGGATGAAGCGGTGATGGAGAGGCTTCTCGGCGAGCACCTCTCGTTTTTCAAAAAGCATCCGCTTGGTGAAAAAGTCTTTCTTACATTCCGAGTCCCGAATCCGCGCGTCGAGTCGGGGTACCGGCTGGGGCGCGCATTTATGGTGATTCTCTCCGCCCGCGAGTCCGCCGAAGAGGCCGGACTTCCGCGTGCTCCGCTCTTTGAGGTGATTTTACCGATGACCGAGAGCGCGGATGAACTTTTGAAACTCCATACGAGCTTCGAGCGGTTTTCGAAGGCGGCGGAATATTCGTTCGGGCAGAAAGCGAACGGCGCGCGTCCACTGGAAGTCATCCCGCTTTTTGAACGGGTGGAAACTATCTTCAAATCGGGGAGCATACTCGACGAATACCTTACGAAGTATGAGAAGGAGTTCAAACGAGTACCTCCCTACATCAGGCCTTTCTGCGCGCGTTCCGACCCGGCTCTTAATTCGGGTATTGTGGCGACGACACTCGCCGTGAAATGGGCGCTTTCGGAATACGCCCGTTTCAGCAAGCGCACTGGTATCCCGACGTACCCGATTATCGCACCAGGTTCGCTTCCGTTCCGCGGAGGGCTCACGCCACAGACCACGGGTGAATTTCTCGAAGAGTTTTCAGGTATGCGGACGATTGTCATTCAATCGGCGTTCCGGTACGACTTTCCGCTTGTCAGCGTGAAGAAGGCAATACAGACAATCATCAAGACGGCTCCAACGACAAAAACAAAACTACTTCCGCTCGGTACGGGGAGCGATATCGAGAGCATCATCCCGTGGTTCGAGAAACCATATAAGGACACCGTGGCGAAACTCACACCTTTCATACAGCGTGTCGCGGGGCATATTCCTAAACGGAGAGAGCGTATGCAACACACAGGGCTCTTCGGCTACTCCCGTGGTGTGGGCGGAGTACAGCTTCCGCGCGCGATTGGGTTTACCGCGAGCTGTTATTCGCTTGGGCTTCCTCCCGAACTCTATGGAGTGGGTAAAGGTATCGAACGCGCCCGAAGTGAAGGGAAGCTTGGGGTTGTGGAAGAGCTGTATATACAATTCAAACCCTCGATTATCCACGCGGGAAGATTTTTACGCAAAGAAAGTTTGCGCGAACTCGGACTTTCGGAGCTTGAAAAAGAAATCGCCAGTATTGAAGCGTACGTAGGCGAAACGCTCGGACCGAAGACAAAAGAAGAACGGGAACACGTGTTACTGTCCGGAAAACTGATTGCGCTGATGCAGAAACGAAAACCGCTCGAAAAAACGATTGAACGAATGGCACTCCTCAGGAAAGCGCTGGGGTAAAGAAGAGTTCAAAGTTTCAAGTTGAAAAAGGGCAACAGCAAGACAAAAGGCAAGAAAAGGTAACGTAACGCGCTCTCTCGTCAATTCCGTCGTTTTTTGTTATTCTCTATATCTAGTCTCTATGCGTACTATTACCTCAGAGGAAATACAGGAGACCGCGCTTCTCGCGGGGCTTTCGGTCGTTCCAGAAAAAATGGAACGGTTTGCCGAGAGTATTTCCGCTATTGTGGCGTATATGGAAGAAATCAAGCATCTCCCCGTTGAAACGGTGCCCGAAACGGCGCGTCTTACCGAAGAAGTGAACGTCTGGCGGGAGGATGTCATCGAAGAGTCACTCACACCTAAGGAAGTATTTCAGAACGGAACAAATGCTGACGGATATTTTGTCGTCCCGGCAGTGCTTAAACATAAGTAACAGCCATGCTTCTCGACAGCACCATTGCCGAACTTCGGACGCTTCTCTCCTCCAAGAAAATTTCCTCGCGAGACCTTGTGGAGGAGGCGTACGGCGCTGTCGAAAAACTCAATCCGAAACTTTCCGCGTTCATCTCCGTACGCGATAAAAAGGAGGCGCTCCTGGACGCCGACCGAGCGGACAGCTCAGTTAAAGGTCCGCTTTCGGGTATTCCGTTTTGCCTCAAAGACGCGTACGTCACTAAAGGTCTCAAAACCACCGCCGGAAGCAAGGTGCTTGATACGTTTATTCCGCCATACTCGGCGAGTGTCGTGCAAAAGCTCGTCGCGGGAGGGGCGATTCTCATCGGAAAGAATAATATGGACGCGTGGGGGCACGGCAGTACCAACGAAAATACCGATTACGGCGCGGTGAAAAATCCGTGGGATATCACCCGCGTTGCAGGAGGTTCATCGGGAGGTTCTGCGGTAGCCGTCGCGACGCGTATGTCCGCGTTCGCGATTGGCGAAGATACAGGAGGTTCAATCCGCGCTCCCTCGAGTATGTGCAATGTCGCCGGCCTCAAAGTTACGTATGGGCGGGTGTCGCGTTATGGTTCCATTGCCTACGCTTCGTCCCTCGATACCGTCGGTCCGATGGCGAAAAGCGCTTCGGATATCGCCGAAGTACTTTCCGTGATTGCGGGGGCGGACCCAAAGGACGCGACGAGTTCGCGGCGTGAAGTACCGGCGTATGGCGCGCTACTTTCGAAACCCCTTGCAGGTACGCGCGTCGGCATTCCCAAGGAATTTCTTGCGGGAGGGCTGGATACGGAAGTCCGTCGCGTCTTTGAGGACGTTGTGAAGACGTTCGAATCGCTCGGCGCGATGATAGTTTCGGTCAGCATCCCTTCACTCGCGTATGCTGTCCCCATCTACTACCTTATCGCGACGAGCGAAACGAGCTCGAACCTCAACCGCTACGACGGCGTGCGGTTCGGTCAAAGCCGTGAACTCTTTACCGAAGAAACGATGCGCCGGATCATCGTCGGCACGTACGCACTGAAGGCCGGCTACCACGACGAGCTCTACACAAGAGCAACCAAAGGACGGACGGTGCTCGTTAGGGAATTTGACGCGGTATGGAATACCTGTGATATCCTCCTTGGTCCAACGATGCCGAGCGTGCCGTACCGGTTCGGAGACCTCATGGAGGACCCGGTGAAGCTGTATCTCGCGGATATATTTACGGTGCCGGTAAACCTTACGGGACTTCCGAGTCTCGCACTGCCAGCCGGTTTTTCCGAAGACGGATTGCCTATTGGTATACAGCTTATCGGCAAGAAGTTTGACGAGGCGACGCTGTTGTCGCTCGGATACGCGTACGAACGCGCGACCGATTGGCACACGAAGAAACCAAATATGCTTTCATAACCATGTCAGAGCAAAAATACAACCTCGTCTGCGGTCTGGAAATACACGTGGAATTGAATACACGTTCCAAGATGTTTTGCGGGTGCAAGAACGACCCCTTTGAGGCGCTCGCGCCGAACAGCTTTGTCTGTCCCGTCTGCCTTGGTATGCCAGGCGCGCTTCCGGTGCCGAATAAACAAGCGATTGAGTCAACGGTACGCCTAGGGTTAGCGCTCGGATGCTCCATCAACCGGCATTCGAGGTTTGACCGCAAGCATTACCGCTATCCCGACCTTCCGAAAGGCTATCAGATTACGCAATACGAACTGCCGTTTTGCTATGGAAGTTCGCTTCAAACGAGCGAAGGCCCCGTGCGTTTGCGGAGAATTCATCTTGAGGAAGATACCGCCAAACTCTTGCATGCGAAGAACAAAGGTGAAGAAAGCCGGATTGATTTCAATCGAGGTGGGGTACCGCTTATGGAACTGGTGACCGAGCCGGATATTGTTTCGTCCGCGCAGGCGAAAGAGTTCGGAAAGAAGCTCCGAAACATTATTCTGTATCTCGGTATTTCGGATGCCGACCTCGAACGGGGCAATATGCGCCTTGAAGCAAGTGTGTCGCTCCGAAAGGAAGGGGAGACGGCACTTCCGTCGTACAAAGTGGAATTGAAGAATATCAATTCATTCGGCTTTATGGAGAAAGCCATTCAGTTTGAAATCAAACGTCAGACGGCGCTTTTGGAGCATGGCGAACAACCGGCGCAAGAAACGCGTGGATGGCACGAGCAAACGGGAGAAACGGTACTGCAGAGAAGCAAAGAAAACGCGGAAGACTACCGCTATTTTCCCGACCCCGATATCCCGCTTATCGAACTTTCCGAAGAGCTTATTTCGAAGCTCAAAGCGGATATTCCCGAACTCCAGAGTGCGAAAGTGGAACGTTGGAAAAAGGAGTACGGTATCGAAGAACGGTACGGAACACTCCTTAGTGAGGAACGCACCGAGGCCGATATGTGGGAGGCACTCTTCATTGTGCTTAAAAAAGACGGCATATCCGTCGCCGACTTTGTCAAAGATGTTTCGAACAAGAAAACGTTGTTTACCGCCGTTTCGTCGGTTGCCGATATTCGTGCGCACTATCTTGCCAAGAAATCTGCAGACGCTCCGTCGCCGGAGAAGATAGCCGAAGCGGTCGCGCTGGTCATTTCGGAGAACGCAAAAGCCGTGGCGGACTACAAGGCGGGGAGTGAGAAGGCGATTATGTTCCTGCTCGGACAGGCATTCAAGAAACTGCAAACAAAACTCGGCGCGGACCTCATCAAAGAAGAATTTTTGAAACAGCTCATTTAGGACTAATTCTTTGATAAAAAACACGGCATCTGAAGGATGCCGTGTCGAAAGTTGTAGTTCCGTCAAGGTACTACTTTTTTGAAGTATCTCTAACATAAAAAACATAATCCGCGTTATACTTTACGTATGTTTGAGCGTACGAAATCATTTGCACATAAACACGAAAAACGGCTTTCGACGTTCGCGTTCATATTCGGATTCGTGTGGGACAACCTCACGCTGACGCGCGTTGATAGGTTGTTCGACAACATTATGCTCTCGACATACCTCCTCGTCGCGTTCGTAAGCATTGTGATGATTAACGCGCACGGCGCTTCGCTTGCGGATGCTGGCGGGCAATCGGGCGAAAGTCTTATCGCGACGGTAACGGGGCGTTTTCGTGGAAAATTACTGAAACAGGGAGCAGACTTTTCGCGGTTTCTCCTTCCGTTCGCGTTTGGAGGGCTCTTCAGCGGGTTTCTCATCTTTTACTCGCGGAGCGGGGAGGTACTTTCAAGCGCGCCGTTTTTGCTTATTTTGCTCATGTTGTTTTTTTGCAACGAGTTCCTTCGAAGACACTATCAGCGCTTTATTTTCCAGATGAGCATCTTTTTTGTCGCGCTGTTTTCGTACGTCGCGCTCCTTGTCCCGATACTCTTCGGCCGTATTGGCGGACTGATATTTGTCCTGAGTGGACTTATCTCGCTACTATTGTTTCTGCTGGCTCTCCGCGCTGTCGGCTATTTCGCTCCCGAAGAAACAGAAAAAAGCCGGTACTCGCTCTACGCACTCGTCACGATTATCTTCATCACGTTTAACTTTTTGTATTTCAACAATATGATTCCGCCGATACCGCTTTCGGTGAAAGAAATCGGCATTTACCACGATATTGAACGGACACGGAGCGGTTCGTATCGTTTGTCGTTCGAAAAGGCGCCGTGGTATGCCCTTGGCAAGCGGACAAGTGCTGTCTTTCGTAGGACGTCGAACGAACCGGCTTACGCGTGGAGTTCGGTGTTCGCGCCGACACGGCTTGATACGGAAATAGTGCATCGCTGGTCATTCTATGACGAGGCACAAGGCGAGTGGGTGAGCAAGGCCGTCATCGGATTCCCTATCCTTGGGGGGAGAAGTGACGGGTATCGCGGATATTCGGTGAAGGAGATGCTTACAGCGGGGAAGTGGCGCGTGGATGTGGAAACGCTCCGCGGTCAGATTATCGGACGGTTTGTGTTTAGGGTTGAAGATGTCATGAGTGCTCCGGTACTGAAAGAGACGACGTTATGAACATCCGTTTCGCGCTGTTGCGCGGTATACTGAACATGCTTTTATCATTGTGTGTGGCTTTTCATCTATGAGTTTCCATTCCAAAGCAATCAAAAAGGGAATGACCAAGCGCGTAATACGGGTGATGTGGCAACACGCGTGGCGCTATCCGTGGACGGTGTTCTTTTTCCTCTTGTTTGTTGTCGCGCTTACCGGATTTCAAATTCTTTCTCCGCTTCTCTATAAACAACTGATTGACACAGCGGTGACGGCAGAAAGCCCTTCACCTGAAGTGCTTAAGACACTTTTTTCAATTCTCGTTCTCATCATCGGCGTCAAGTGCGGTTCGTGGGTATCGAGGAGAACGCGAGGCGCTCTTATGGTCCGCCTGGAAACGCGCGTGATGTTCGACCTTTCGCAGACGGCCTTTGAAGGGCTCTTGCGCCACTCGTATCGGTTTTTCTCGGACAACTTCGCGGGGACGCTGGTCCGGCGCGTTAATAAATTTGTACACGCATTTGAGTCCATCGCGGACCAATTTGGTTTCAGTATCATTCCGAGTGTTCTCGTGATTATGGGGAGTCTCTATGTGCTCGCGGGGCGGGACACGGTGCTTGCCGTCACACTGCTTATCGGAGTACTTATCTTCTTCGGATTTAGTATTTCGGTGGGTATCTGGAAACAGAAATATGAAATTATCCGCAATGAACGCGATTCCGAAGCGACCGGACTTATCGCCGACGCTATCGGTAACGCGACCACCATCAAGCTCTTCAGCGGGCATACGCACGAATTTAAGCTCTTCGGGCGCATTAACGAAATTCTCCGGCGTTCCCGCGTGTTCGCGTGGGGTCTTCACGAAGGGGTCGCGGCGGTGCAGAGCGCACTTCTCTATATTACGGAAATAGCGATGATTGCGGTCGCGCTCACTTTATGGGGCAAAGGTATCCTCACGGTTGGCGACTTCGTGCTTGTCCAGCTCTACCTTGTTTCTATCTTCGACCGCATTATGGATTTCGAGCGCGTGTTGAAACGGCTCTTCGAGTCGTTTGCTGACGCCGCCGAAATGGTGGAGATTCTCGATACACCCTATGAGATACAAGATGCTCTTGGTGCCGTGCCACTCCGGGTGACGAAGGCTTTGATTGATTTCAAAGATGTCACGTTTGCATTCCAAAGCACACGGACGATACTCGACAGGTTTTCTCTTTCGATTGCGCAAGGGGAAAAGGTGGCGCTGGTGGGTTCAAGTGGGGCGGGGAAGACGACCATCACGAGACTCCTTCTTCGTTTCCACGATATCGCCGGAGGAGCGATAACGATTGACAATCAAGATATTTCGAAAGTCACTTTAGAAAGTCTTTGGGACGCTGTAGCGCTTGTTCCCCAAGAGCCGGTGCTCTTCCATCGGACGCTCCGTGAAAATATTTTGTACGGCAGGCGCGACGCGAGTGACTCGGAAGTCATAGAGGCTGCGAAACGCGCGCATTGCCACGAGTTTATCTCTCTGCTTCCGAATGGGTACGATACGTATGTGGGTGAACGTGGAGTCAAACTCTCGGGAGGAGAGCGCCAGCGCGTCGCGATTGCGCGGGCGATACTCAAGAACGCGCCGATACTGGTACTTGACGAAGCGACGTCAAGTCTCGACTCAGAATCCGAGTCGCTCATTCAGGATGCGCTTCACGAATTGATGCGCGACAAGACGGTGATTGCCATCGCGCACCGGCTCTCGACGATAAAGGAGATGGACCGCATCGTCGTTATTGAGAACGGGACGATTGCGTCCGAGGGAACACACGAGGTGCTTTTGGGGCAGAGCGGTATCTACAAGAAATTGTGGGACATTCAAGCGGGCAAATTCATTCCTTAGCGTGAGCTTACTTGGCCGTTATCTCGTTGTAGACGGTCCGCGAGAGAAGCTGAATGGTATCCATAAGGACTGTCTGGTCGTACCCTTTGGTCATCACACACACGAAGTACGGATGCTTCGGTAGATACACGATTCCGCAATCATGTAGTTCTTCCGTCACCGAGTCGAGTGGGTCGGGAAACACGCGATTGTAGTCAAACAGGCTGAAGGTGCAAGCTGGTGGTATATTGCCTTTTTATAAATATTCGGTATACTTTTTACAGTTCGGTCAACCCTCAACCACTGTATGCTTCTATGATGAAAGACCTTGAAGTCATCTGCCCAAGTTGTCACCGGGCGTTTAACGGAATTAAGTGTGCTCGATGTCAGTACACTGTGACGGCTCTACCTCTCATGATTCCAAAAGCTCGGGAGACATTTCGGGCACTTCGGCAGTTGAAGACCTCCACCGTCGCACTTGCCGTCGGTGCGCCATAATCAGGTTGCCGGTCCGCCACCTATTCGGGTACCTAGCGTTTCTACGCTCGGTACCCGGTTTTCTTTTGATGAATCCCGTAGTAGAATTTCAAGCTTAGAAGGTGGCAAAAGTTTTAAATTGTTGTATGATGTGTATATCACTTTTAGCAGGATAATATACGGTTTCAATTTGTTCCTACGGAACGGCTTGAAATTTCACTACGGGATGAACAAAAAAGAAAAACATGCACGCAAGAAACAGCGAAAGAAGCACGGCAAGAAGATTTCCGTCCGCCATCGCTAAGTTTTCGAAAACGCTCCGGCATCTGCTGGAGCGTTTTGTGTTTGTGTCTCCGTTCGGTACAATAGCGATTATATGGAGTATCTCAAGTATACCCTGTGGCCGCTGGTAAAGGTTCGCGGTTTGCATCTCTGGTGGGCGCTTAAATACGGAGGCAAGAAGCGTATTCCACCAGAACTGATTCTCGGACAAATGGAGAAATCGCTCAAGCGGTTCAGTGAAAATATGGAGCAGGCCTTCCGCACTATGCCGGCGAATCTTTCCGACAGCGAGAAAAGGGAAATGATAGACCTTTTGTGTGTCGCGAAAGAGCTCGAAGAAGAGATGCGACGGTTTGATGCGGAGCGGAAAGGGGGAATATAGCTATGTGTACCGTTACGCTTGAAGAATTCGAAATGTTTGTCCGCGAAGGGGTGGAAGCGATTCCGGAAAAGTTCCGTTCGCGTATCACAAATGTCGCGTTCCTCACGGACGAGGAGCCGACAGCGAAACAGCGCGCGGAAAACGGTTTGGTACCCGAAGAAACACTTTTCGGTCTGTATGAGGGTATTCCGCGTCCCGCGCGAGGAGAAGGATACGGAGGTTTAGTACTCCCCGACCGCATTACGATTTTCAAAAGACCGATTGAAGAAGATTCCTGTACCCGAGAGGAGATTCGCAAGCACGTCATTGATACCGTCTGGCACGAAGTGGCCCATCATTTCGGTCTGGATGAGGAAGCGGTGGAGAAACGCGAACGCGAACGCCAAGGGAATTGACATAGAAAGAAAGTGTGTGGTAAAATATCTCTATGGTAATTCAACCCGGCTTCAATGAAGAGACTGTAAACGAGAGCGACGAGAAAGAAGCTCCGGAACCCTCTGTTCGGATGCCGACGGGTCCGTACGCGGACTACGACGAAGAAAATCCTCCGTCCCAGTTTGGGATGCCGGCCGGCCCTCTTTCCGGCTCCAGCGAGAGTGAGGACCTCTCTTCCATAGGAGTGGAGGAGTTTTTGAAGAAAATAAATATTTCGCACGACTCGAGCGCAGAGGTGGACGTTGTGCGTGACGCACAAAGAGTAGAGTCCCGGCGTGAGCGACTTGAGGAGCTTATTGAGGATGAGGAAAGGAGCGAACATTCGCTTGAACAGTCGCGCGCGGGTCTCGGTATTCCGCATACGAAAGGGGAAAGACTCCGTGAACTGGAAGAGGCAAGGGAGAAATTGGAAGAAGAACAGAAGCATATCGAACTTGCGGGGCAGTTTAACGATGTTCTTGACGATTTCGGAGACACGAGAAAGTACTCAAAAGCGGACATAGCGAGTATCAAGAAAACCGGCAAGACCGCAGACGGAAAGGCAGTGCTCGACAGGAACGGACACGCAATTCATTCGGACATCGCGAAAGAACTTGGGCATCTATATCATAGCGGGGGAAGGAAGATGACATGGGGAAAGGCCAGAGAAATCGAGAGAATTGTGGATAGGCTTCTGCACAACTTCGTTGAAATCGCGAAGGGTGTTGTCCGTGGGGCGACACAGTAAGAAACTTCACTTTTTGCGCATTGGCGCCGACTGCACCAGTAAAAAGCACAGAAAGGAAGGTATCTTGCCTTCCTGCTGTTTGGTATCATAGACGTTCCGCTCGGATTTCGGTCACATTTCTCGAACACTCGGCGTTTAAGAATAGAGAGGATAATTTTCACGCAGTGTACTCCGTAGTGAAATTTCGGGTGGCGAATGTTGTATAAGTAATAGTTGGTTAGGTAATGTATATCAAAGTCCACGTCATTCCCGAGAGCAAAGAAGAATCCGTCACCGAAAAAGCAGACGTGGTATACGTGGCAGTGAGGGAAAAAGCAGAACACGGTGCGGCCAATCGGCGGATGCTCGAGCTCTTGCGGGTAAGATATGGTTCCAGCAAACGGCTACGCATTGTAAGCGGTCACCACGCTCCGCATAAAATTGTTTCGGTAGAGTAACAAGCGATGTCATTCCCGCGGAGGCGGGAATCCAGGAGTGAGTCATTATTTCTAGATTCCTGCCTCCGCGGGAATGACAGAAAAACTAT
>SIBZ01000028.1 GCA_009694955.1 Candidatus Tayloriibacteriota bacterium
TTGCGTCAATGCGCTCGCAGGCAGTACAATTCACCGATATGGAACCGGCGAACGAAACCGAAAAGAAAAATTCTGAAAGTATTTCGGAACTGACCGGAGGAAGTCCGAAGGAGTCGCTTCTCGACTTCGTGAAGTTCGCGATTTTCGCCATCATCGTGGTGATTCCCATCCGCCTCTTCATCGCCCAGCCGTTTATCGTCTCCGGCGCTTCAATGGTGCCTACGTTTGAGAGCGGACACTACCTCATTATCGACGAGCTCTCCTACCGATTCGAAGAACCCAAGCGTGGCGAGGTGATTGTGTTCCGTTTTCCTCCCGAACCGAGCAAATTCCTCATTAAGCGTGTGGCGGGGCTCCCGGGAGAAACTATTTCAATCAAAGGAACCGACGTCCTCATCCAAAATGCCGAGCATCCCGACGGTTTTGTCTGGAAGCAAGGCGCCATCAACGCGAGCCGTGAGCGCGGAGACCAGACCGTCACACTGAAAGAGGACGAATATTTCGTCCTTGGCGACAACCGCGACCAAAGCGCCGACTCGAGGCTGTGGGGAACGCTCTCGCGCGAGTTTATTGTCGGACGTCCGCTCGTCCGCCTCTTCCCGCTTTCCGATATTGGCGTCTTCCCCGGCGAGTGGAAAGCAGAATAGCTTGTAGCTTTTAGGAGTTTAAAAAATGATTCATCGCGTTTTGTCTTTCCTAAAAGCTAACGCCTAACCGTTTCCCTTATGCCATCAAAACCGAAAGCGAAACCTCACGTACGTCAGACAACTGCCGAACGCCAGCAAAGCCAGCAGGAGCGTGTTGACATCGCACGCCGAGAGGAAAGGCGCAAACCTGCCCGCGTCGATCCGTATGTTGAATACAAAAACGTGGACCCCGCGGTCGAAACCGCTCTCTATTACGGCTTCACTCCGCTCGGTTCGACCATAACCGTCACCAAAGAAGATAAGGAAAAAGCGTGTTCACTCGGGTTTGAGGACCGGACCGAACCGTTCTCCATCGCCCCAACACTCGAAGAGAAGGTCGCGATGTTCCGCTACTTTGAGGAGAAGGGCCTGCACGACGGTTCGCTCCCCGTTATGTTCTGCACCGAGTTTAGCCCCCAAGCCGGGGGAAAAAAGAAATCGGGCGAGCTTCATCTGACTATGGAAGTGATGGGTTCGTCAAAAAGCATTTCCGAAGCGACACTTATCCAGACCGCGTTCGCGACGCTTCGCGAAGAAGGACACACTGAGCTTTCACTTTCGCTCAATAGCGTGGGCGACCGCGAATCGATGAACCGGTTCACGCGCGAACTTGGTAATTTCTACCGAAAGCACATCGCGCTTCTTCCGGGGAGTTGCCGTTCCCTACTCCGTAAGAACCCGCTTGAACTCCTGAAGTGTGAACACGAAAAATGCAAAGCCTTGAACGAGGAGGCACCAAAATCAATCGGATTTTTGGGCGATGAAAGCCGACGACATTTCAAGGAGGTGCTCGAATTTTTGGAAGAACTCGGCATTCCGTACCGCATCGACCACACACTTCTCGGCAACCGCATCTTCGCGACCGAGACACTGTTTGAGATACACGAAACGATGGCGGACGGCGAGGTACGCCCTGTCGCTTCGGGTGTCCGGTATAATAATCTCGGAAAACGGCTCGGCTTTAAGCGCGAAGTTCCTTCGGTCGGGCTGAACCTCCTCCTCACTCGCGCAGAAAAGGAAACAGGTCTCTGCCGTCATATCAAATTCAAAAAACCGCTCGCCTTTTTCCTCCAAATCGGTTTCTGCGCGAAACTGAAGAGTCTCAGAGTTATCGAGGTGCTTCGCCAGGCGCGGATTCCCCTGTATCAGGCGCTTTCCCGCGACAAACTCATTTCGCAAATCTCCTCCGCAGAAAACTTGAAGATTCCTTATTCGGTTATTCTCGGACAGCGCGAAGCGCTCGAGAACTCCGTGATTGTCCGCAATACGGCAAACCGAGTTCAGGAGACGGTAAAGCTTGAAAAACTGGCGGAACATTTTAGGAAGATGAAATTGGGATAACATCCTTACTCTTTCATCCTTAATCTTTAACTCTGTCATTCCCGTGAAAACGAGAATCCAGTTCTTGTCTGGTTAAGAACTAGGGATTAACGATGGGCGATTGCGCTTTGGCAATCGCCGTGTTAGGATACTGCCCATGTCAGCCCCGAACGTAAACGTAGAGGTCCAGAAGACCGGAAGCGAAAGTAGCCTTTCGCTCTTGAGGCGTTTTTCGAAGCGCGTCCAGAGTTCCGGCGTCCTCACCAAAAAGCGAAGCCTCCGCTATAAGACCCGCAACCAGTCGACACTTCGAAAGAAGACCGCCACCCTCAAATTCCTCGACCGTATGGCCGAACGTGAAAAACTCGCGAAGCTCGGCAAACTTCCGGTGGAAAAAAAGCGCGGAAGACGCTAAGAGAATCACCAAACACCAATATCCCCACCTGCGCCAAGGCTTCAGCGGACAGGCAATAACCAGAAAGACGGCCTTGGTGATTGATGGTTGGTTATTGGTTATTTTAAATGTCTATCAGCATCTCCAATCCTTCCTCAAACTCCCGAATACCTCGGGGTTTTTTTGTGTCTGCGAAGGACTCCGTGCTGGGAAAAGAGTACGAACTCAGCGTCGCGTTCGTGGGTGAAAAGGAAATGTGTCGCCTCAACAAACAGTACCGCGGAAAATCTTCCTCGACCGACATCCTGAGTTTCCCGCTTTCCAAGCATTCGGGTGAAATCGTCTTTTGTATGAAAGATGTGCGGGAACAGGCGCCGATGTTCGGACGGACAGTCCCGAATTTCCTGAAATTCCTGTTTATCCACGGTCTTGTTCATTTGAAAGGATACGCGCATGGGAGTAGAATGGAGCGTGAAGAGGAAAAGTTCAGAAAGAAATTTAAAATCTGAACTTTTCCGAATAGCGAATAATGAATCACGAATTACGAGGGTACTCCTCGTTCGTAATTCCTAATTCGTACTTCGTAATTCGTCTCCTCATGTCTAAAAACATCGCCGTCGGCATTGATATCGGAACGTACCAAACGCGCGTCGTCGCGGCTGAAAGCGCGGAGGTGGGTGAGCGTGAACTTCCCAAAGTGGTCGGTGTCGGCTTTGCCGAATCGCGCGGTCTTCGGCACGGCTATATCCTGAACCAGAACGACGCGGTGCGGAGCGTGAAGCAAGCGGTGGCGCAAGCTTCGAAAGCTGCCGGCTTCCCTATTACGCGTGCCGTTGTTTCCATCGGCGGTATTGGACTTTCGAGTATCACTTCGAGCGGAAATGTGGTCATTACACGCGCGGACTCGGAGATTACCGAACTCGACGTCAAGAAAGCGGTTGAAGCGAGCCAGCAGGAAATCCCCGCTTCTGTTTCGCTCAATCGAAAAGTGCTTCACACCGTCCCGCTTCAATTCAAGGTGGACGGTAAAGTCATTCTCGGAAAACCCGAAGGGATGAAAGGAAGCAAACTGGAAGTCCGAACGCTTTTCATCACCTGCTTCGAACATCATATGAACGACCTCCTTGAAACGCTCGCCGAGGCGGGTATTGAAGTCGAGGATCTTGTTGCCTCGCCGATGGCTGCGAGTCTCGTGACACTCTCCAAACAGCAAAAGATGGCGGGGGTCGTGCTCGCCAATATCGGCTCGGAAACTGTTTCGATTGTCGTGTTTGAAAACAACCTTCCCATCTCGCTTGAAATCTTCCCCATTGGGAGTAACGACATCACGAACGATATCGCGCTCGGCCTTCGGGTCCCGCTCGAAGAGGCGGAAGAAATTAAACGTGGCACGCTGATTGGTGGTATCTATCCTCGGAAGAAACTCGAGGAAATTATCGAAGCGCGCCTCTCCGATATTTTCGAACTTATCGAAGCGCATTTGAAAAAACTCGGAAGGAACGGGCTTCTACCCGCCGGCATTGTCCTCACGGGCGGAGGGTCCGCGATTGAAACGGTAGACGACCTCGCCAAGGCGACACTCCGCCTCCCTTCCCGCGTCGCGAGCGTATCGTTCGGTGACAACATCCGCGGGCAGATACGCGACGCCTCGTGGTCGGTCGCGTACGGTCTGTGCATTTTAGGATTGAACGCGGGAGAGTCCGAGAGCGTTTCCGGCATCAAACTGGTTAAACAGACGAGAAATAATCTGCTCAACTTTTTCAGGCAGTTTCTCCCGTAGCCACTAGTGTTGTCATTCCCGCGTAGGTGGGTGAGAAGCGGATACTTAGAGCGACTTTGTTTTCTTATGAGCACAGCGAATTAGAAAACAAGAAGTGTCCGTGTGGTACTTCGCAAGACCTTGAGCGTTCTGTATTCAGAAAGCGCAAGGTGTACAGTTCCTGTAAGGAATCTAGGCAAATATGTCCGTATCGGGGGGCTGGGTTTTTCAAAAACCGGTCTCTCTTTCTATGTGTACAACCGATACAAATGATTTCGCCCGCACCCTAGAAACGCCTGCTTGCTGGACTGAAATTAGGACAATATTCCACTCTAGGGTCAACCCCTTTACTCTTTTAAGCCCAGTGCTAAGATACGTTTTACCTACGAGAGAGTCGGCTAACAGTTTTTTTCTCTTGTTTTTTGATTCTTTTTAATCTTTATCGGCTCTGTGAGTTTCTTTCCTAAAAGCTAGAAGCTAACAGCTATAAACTATTTCTTATGCCCCAAATCACCCCAGACGTCGAAGCGTTCGCTCGGATAAAAGTGTTCGGTTGCGGAGGCTCGGGCAAGAACGCCCTGAACCATATGATCAATTCCAAGGTGAAGGGAGTTGAGTTTATCGGCGTAAACACCGACGCGCAGGACCTTCACAACACACTCGCCAAAAAGAAAATTCATATTGGTAAAAATCTGACGCGTGGTCTCGGTACGGGGATGAATCCGGAAATCGGCAAGCGTGCCGCCGAAGAGACGCGGGAAGAATTGCAGGAAGCGATTAAGGGTGCCGATATGGTCTTCATCGCCGGAGGAGAAGGAGGCGGAACATTTACCGGCTCGGCTCCGATTGTCGCGAAGACCGCCAAAGAAATGGGAGCACTCACTGTCGCCGTTACGACCAAGCCATTCTTCTTCGAAGGAGCACAGCGCCTGCGCCTCGCGGAACAAGGACTCGAAGAACTCCGCAAGGTTGTGGATGCCATCATTGTCATCCCGAACGACCGTCTGCTCTCCGCAATCTCGAAAGAAACCACCGCGAAAGCTGCGTTTGCGATGTGCGATGAGGTGCTCCGCCAGGCCGTAGAGGGTATCTCGGACCTGATTACCACTCCCGGCATCATCAACCTCGACTTTGCCGACATCCGCTCCATTCTTGAAAACGCCGGCTCGGCACTTATCGGTATCGGTTCGGCTACGGGAGAGAAACGCGCCGAAGAAGCCGCGAAGCTTGCCATTAACTCCCCACTCCTGGAACTCTCGATGAACGGCGCGAAGGGTGTGCTCTTCTCCATCGCCGGAGGCGACGACCTTACGATGTTCGAAATCCAAGACGCGGCGAAAGTGATTACCGAATCCATCGATCCGAACGCCAAAGTTATTTTCGGAACCATCCGAGACGAGAAATTGAAGAAAGGCGAGGTGAAAATTACAGTTATCGCCTCTGGTTTCCCCGATGGTGCGCGTTCGAAGTCCCTCTTCTCTTCGGTTGATAGGCCGATGTCGGAAGACAAAGGTAAAATCTTTAATACCATTATGCCGAGTTCGAGTGCCAAAGAAGCTCAAAAGATTGCTCCTCCGCCGATTGTTGAAGAAAAGAAGGTGCTCGAGGACGTCGATGACGACTGGGGAGCCGTTCCCGCTTTTTTGCGCCGCGCAAAAAAATAGAATTAGGAATCTTGAATTAAGAATTATGGAAAGGCCCGCAAAACGCGGGTTTCTCCATTTCTGTAGTTATCTGGTATAATGCACGTTACGGTTTTTCTTACCCATACTTCATAATTCATATTTCATGCTCTACGACTTAGCCATCATCGGGGGTGGTCCCGCCGGCGTTTCAGCCGGCGTCTATGCTTCACGGAAGCGCTTGAAGACCGTTTTCATCGCGCGCGATTTCGGCGGACAGAGTACGGTCTCCGATGGCATCGAGAACTGGATTGGCACGATTAAGATTTCGGGCAGCGACCTCGCCAAAGCGCTTGAGGCGCATCTCCGCGCGTACGCGGGAGACATTGTGGATATCAAAGCCGGTGAAACGGTAGTGAAGATAACCAACAACCCACAACCGGTAACCGGCAACAAAACCGAAAATACGTTTACGATTCAAACAGACGCGCATAGCTACACAGCGAAGACGGTTCTTGTTACGGCAGGAAGCGCCCGACGTAGACTTGAAGTACCCGGTGCAGACGGTTTGGAGCATAAAGGTATCACCTACTGCGCCTCATGCGACGGCCCGCTCTTTGCAGACCTTGATGTGGCCGTTATCGGCGGAGGTAACGCCGGTTTTGAAACGGCGGCGCAGCTCTTGGCGTACACAAAAAGTGTCACACTCATTCACAAGAGCGAAGAGTTCAAGGCTGACCCTGTTACTGTTAAAAAAGTGCTTGAGAATCCGAAGATGAGGGCGATGCTTGGTACCGACATTTTGGAAGTGAAGGGAGACAAATTCGTTACCGGCCTTGTCTATCAGAATAAGGAATCGGGTGGACCGAAGGAACTTCCGGTGCAGGGTATCTTCGTCGAAATCGGCTCGACTCCGGCCACTGACTTTTTAGGCGACCTCGTGAAGCTTACGCCGTACAAGCAGGTTATCGTCGACCAGCGGACCCAACAGACCTCCCTGCTTGGCATCTGGGCCGCGGGAGACTGTACCGACGGCCTCTACCACCAGAACAACATCGCTTCCGGCGATGCCGTCAAAGCACTTGAAGATATTTATCTTTATCTTCACGCCTCATAACCTCGATTGTATGAGTACAAATCCGATACCGGAACACGCGAAGAAGGTTTTTAAGGGAAAGATTTTTGAGGTATGGCAATGGGAACAAAAGATGTTTGACGGCAGTACCAAGACCTTTGAACAGCTGAAACGGCCCGATACCGCGCAAGTGATCGCGGTTGTTGGGGATAAAATTCTCATGCAAATTGAGAGCCAGCCTCACCGAAAAGAGTCATTCCCCTCAATTCCCGGAGGGCGTGTCGAGGAGGGCGAGGAGGCGCTCCAAGCCGCAAAACGTGAGCTAACGGAAGAGACCGGATACGCTTCGAGTGAGTGGGTACTCTGGCGAACGATTAGTCCCATGGTCAAAATCGAATGGACGGTGTTTACCTACATCGCCCGAAACTGCACCCCGGAAAAGGCGGTGAGTCCTGATGCCGGAGAAAAGATGGAGACCCGACTGGTAGACTTTGAAGAATTTATGACGGTTGCGACCGAAGACCCTCTTTTCTATAGTCCTGAAATGGTACCGGATTTGCTTCGGATGCGGCTTGACTCAAAGAAAAAAGAAGAGTTTCGGACGTTACTGTTCGGAAAATAAAAGCCGGCGCGTTCGTGTTGCGCACCGACTCAAAATGCATCTGGGTCTTGTTTTGTTTCTGTTGTTTCCGGTATTTTCCTAATATTGAATCCGGCTTTTCGAAACTGTTCCACCTCTTCTGCATCAAGCAGAGCGAGAGAACCCGCAAAGCAGTTTGCCTGCTCGCCCGCAATTCGCGGACTCATTGTGGGCGGTAGAGGGGTTTCTCGGCTTACAGCCGCAGTACCCCGATTGGTTTTTCTGATGCGCTTCGCTTTCAGAAAAAGCTCAATCGGGCTTCGAACCCTTACGAAAAGCGTCCCACGCTTTTCTACCGCCACACAAAATACACTCGCTACGTTCGATATTTTGTGGGCGGTAGAGGGTTCGAACCTCTGACCTCATCGACGTCAACGACGCGCTCTACCAACTGAGCTAACCGCCCGAATACCCACTAGGCTATCAATTTTACGGCCTAAAATCAAACACTCAAAAGGCGTATTTAGCACATAAGGCACGGCCGTGCCTTATGTGCTAAATTGCTTATTTCCTGACAGCTAGAACCTAGAAGCTGACAGCTTCTTATATCCACCCCTTCGAGAGGCGCGGGTGGCGCATGTGGTACAGAATGACTACGACGCCACTCATGGCAAGTACGAGATTTTTGACGACGAACTCCCCCGCCAGCGTAAGCATCGGAAAATGTGGGCTATACATAAGCTGTGGCGCGGTGAGAAGCACTGAAAATGTTCCGACAAGGTGGAGAATAAGAACCGCGTGCATGGTCTTGGGAAAGATATTGCAGAGAAGTCCGACACCGATAGCCAGTTCAAGCCCGCCCAAGAATAGATTCCCTATCCCGTCCGCAAGTATCGGAAAGCTGGCATAGACAATGTCGTAGACGGGATTGTAACCCACCAGTTTCAGCGCGGCAAACCAGAAAAAAACAATGCCGAGCGCGATACGCAAAAGCGCAACCATATGTTCAAATGTTTTTTCGCTGTACATGAGGATAGTATAGCGCGTTTCCCGATTATTCAAAATACAGTACGAGGACCGCGACCTGCCCGCCCTCCGAAGGGAGCAGGCGGGGTACGCTTATCGAAACTTACCCTCCAGAGGCGGGCAGGCAGTTTCAGTACACCTTTCCGATTTGCTCAGCCGCTAAACGGACTCGCAAATAACGGAGAAGGTCTTCGATTCCCGGACGCGAGCAAAGCAGTTTGCTCGCTTGAGGTCATCAAACAAAAAGGACCTCACGGGGACCGCTTCGCGTATCGACCCTTACAGGGTCAGTACAGGTTTCCCATCACGCACTTTTCGGAAAAAGTGCGTGATATGGGAGAACCTTTTCGATTCCCCGACGCAATGTGCGCAGGCACATTGCTTAAGGTCATTCAACAAAAAAGGCCGCCTCAAAGCGGACTCTTTTTTGCACGAATGACCTCACGGGGAATCGAACCCCGATTCCAGCCTTGAAAAGGCCGTGTCCTAACCGTTAGACGATGAGGCCCTCCTTCGCTACAGCTACGGAGGGCAAGCCCCAGTAGTAGCAAGAAAAGGCAGGGAAACTATAGCATTTTTTGTAAAAATCGCAAAAAATGGTATATTGGGCGACATCATCTATGGAGGCGTGGGTGAGTGGTTGAAATCACCGGTTTCGAAAACCGGCATACCCGAAAGGGTATCGGAGGTTCAAATCCTCCCGCCTCCGCAACGAAAAATCGTTTGCGATTTTACGTTAGGAGGCGAGCAAGGCAACTGCTTGCCTTGCGTGGAGGATTTGAAGACCTTCTCCGTTATTTGCGAGGGTTTCCACCCGAGCAAATCGGAAAGGTGTACTGACCGAGTAGCGGTCAAAACTCTTCCCGCCTCCGCAGGAGTTTAAAACGAAGTTTTAAAGGAGGATTTGAAGACCTTGAGTATATCGCACGGAACGTAGTGAGTACGATACGAAAGGTGTACCGAATCTGTAAGATTCAAAACTCCTCCCGCCCCGTCTTTCTGTGAGGATTTGAAGCCCGACTCCGCATTTCTTGAAGCGCGAAGCGCGCACAAGAAATCCAATCGCGGGTACTGACCGAGTAGCGGTCAAAACTCCTCCCTCCTCCGCACATCAGGGGAAGGATTGAAGGCTCTTACTTGTTGATGTTCTAAACGCAAAGAAAAAGTTGGAGGATTGGGTGAGTGGTTTAAACCAACAGTTTACTAAACTGTCGTCTGGGAAACCGGACCGTGAGTTCAAATCTCACATCCTCCGCCCAAATACGCTCTATCGTAAGGAAATATTTCGCGCGAGCTTGAAGTAAGTCACGATTCTATTGAAAAAATAAGCTAAGAAACGAGTTGATAATTTTAAATAAATTCATGACGACAGAAAAAACAATTTTAACGCCGGAACTTAAAGTATTGAATTTTCAAGAAAGTTTAGATTTTTATACGAAACTAGCAGGATTTGAAATTCTCTACGACCGACCAGAAGAAGATTTTGCCATGCTTGGCATAAATGGTGCTCGTCTTATGATTGAAGGACTTACAGAGAAAAGTCGTACATGGAAAGTCGGAAACTTAGAGCGACCATTCGGTCGCGGTATGCATTTCCAAATTGAAATACCAGATGTTCAAAGTTTGTACGAAAATTTTAAAAAAGCTAATTACCCAATCTTCTTCGAAATGGAGGAAAAATGGTATCGAAAGAACGATAAAGAAGTTGGAAATAAGCAATTTCTGGTACAGGACCCTGACGGATATGTGTTAAGATTTTTTCAAGATTTGGGAATTAGACATAGAAAATAAATTTTATGAACTGGCTTTTTCTAACACTTCTCAGTGTGCTATTTGCTTCCATTGCGAGTATTCTTCAGCGAGTCTTAATGAAAGATGAAAAAAGTAATCCTTATTCCTATGCAATCGTCTTTCATCTTTTCCTAGGTTTTTTGAATCTAGGTTTTGCCATATTATATGGTTCTCACTTTTCACTACGTAGCGGAAATTTTTTCTTATTGCTGCTGGCAAGTGGATTGTGGGGAGCGTGCAGTATTTTCCTTTTCAAATCGTTGCAATTGATTGAAGCTTCTGAAAAAACAATACTCTCTTCATTAAATGTAGTATTTACAATTATAGCTTCAGTTATTTTTTTAGACGAAGTGTTTAGCGGTAAAAAAATATTTGGTACGGTCATTATACTCGCTTCAACCTTACTTGTAGTTAGTCTAAAAAATGTTTTCAAGCTCAACAGAGGAGTTGTATATGTATTTATTGCAGCTTTTTTTGCCGGACTCGCACTAGTAGTAGATTCAGCCAATGTCCAACATTACAATGCAATTGCTTATAACACATTTCAAAATTTTCTAACTGGATTTATTATTTTAGCTTTTGCCCCAAAAGCGTTGCAACAGTGGAGGCAATTCGTTCAACCTAGTTTTCTAAAGAGAATGCTACCCTTGGGTATTTTTAGTACCGCTCAGGGTATTTTATATCTAACAGCATTAACATATGGAGGAAATACAGCTCAGGTCGGCACCATACGACAAGCGTCTACAATCGTTACAGTTTTCCTTGCTATCATATTTTTGAAAGAAAGAAACAACTTATGGCGAAAACTACTTGCAGCTGTTCTGGTCACGCTTGGGGTATTTCTTCTGCACTAAAGATATACAAAGGAGCCCTCCCTCCCACTTTATACTATCTCCCCGCGAGCAAGAAATTCGTGATGTTGTTTTTGAGATCCTGAAGGTCGGCGTCAACAATATCAAAACCGTACAGTGATGCGAGCACTTTCGGACCTAAGATTGCGGTCGTCTTCGGGAGCTTCCCGTTCGCGACGTAAACGGCGGCTTTCGCGGTATCCACGAGGTCGCCCTTCCCTGTCTCTTGCTTAAGATTCGGGTGACGTTTGGCGAGGCTCTCCTTACACTGCTTGAAATTCTGTGAATGTCCCATAACGGACGTCAGCTCTTCCGTCTTCACATCGGGACGCTTCATTAGGAAATGACGAATCAGGATTTCCTGCTCCGCCACAATCTTGAATTT
>SIBZ01000029.1 GCA_009694955.1 Candidatus Tayloriibacteriota bacterium
GAAAGAAACTGGGAGATGTGCTTTATGCGTTGTGCATATTCTTTTTTTCCCGTCTCACCCGTACACACGCCCGGGCAGAGTCCTATTTGCCGGTTGAAGCACGGCTTACACGCGGCAAGGCCTTGCCTTGCCGCGTGCTGTTCTTCGCACGGTACACATTTGGCATCGCGAAACGGGAATATCTTCCGGACTATCTTCATTGCTTCTTGCAGCTGGCTTCCGTACGGAAACGGACCGAAGGTAGTTTTTAGTTGATAGTTTTTAGTTGTTAGCGAAAACAATTCGCGCCCGCGTACGACGAGTACGCGCGGGAAATTCTCTTTCGTGACAACGACATAGTTCCAGCTCTTGTTATCCTTTTCATCCACGTTGTACGGCGGCTGGTGCTTCTTGATGAGAGTGGCCTCGAGTATCAAGGCTTCCAGTATCGAGCTTGTCTTTTGGTGTGAGACTGACCGCGCTTCGGCGACCATGCCGACGATTCTTTCACCACGTCCCTTTACCAAGTCGGACGAAAAATAACTCCGGACGCGGTCGCGCAGCGACGTAGCTTTGCCGATATACAGTATCTTTTTGCCTTTTTTAAATTCATACACCCCCGGTTCGTCCGGGAGTTTGAACTTCTTCAATTCCTCGCGTTTCATTGGCTTGAGTATACAGAAATGCACTATCCACTGCGAATGGTATTTGACTTTTCTCGCCTCTCGGATATACTTAGCTTTTAATGACCTCCAAGAAGTTTTTATTCAAGAACACCCGCCCGGGTGTATTTTTCTACCCCCTCACATCGCCCGCCATCAGCGGGCTTCTTCTTACCATATGAAGCTCTACCTCGAAGACGGAACGGTAGTTGAAGGAAAAAGCTTCGGTGCCCCTGTAAAAACAGGTAAACAAGTCCACGGCGAGGTTGTTTTCAACACCGGCATGGTCGGCTACCCTGAGGGATTCACAGACCCCTCGTACGCTGGTCAAATTCTCGTCTGCACGTATCCCCTTATCGGCAACTATGGCGTACCCGATGTGAAAACACTTGAATCGGAGAAAATACAGATACGTGGGCTCATCGTTTCTGAATATTGCGAAGAGTACTCACATCACGGCGCAAAAATGTCTCTCGCGAAATGGCTGAAAGATTCCGGAATCCCCGCGATTACCGGAGTGGATACGCGGGCACTGACAAAGAAACTGCGCGAGCGAGGCGTGATGCCCGGACAAATAAGCGAGGGCGCAGCAGCAAAAAAATTCAACGACCCCAATGAAGAGAATCTTGTCGCTGCAGTCAGCCCCAAAAAGAAAAGGGTCTACGGCAACGGTTCGCTGAAGATTGTAGCTGTGGATTGTGGCATGAAGGAAAACATCGTGCGTTCACTTGTAAGACCCGGAATAACACTCACCCGTGTTCCGTGGGATTATGATTTCACGGGTGAAAAATACGATGCGCTTTTTATATCCAACGGACCGGGAGACCCGACAAAGTGCTCTCCCACCATCAAGCATATTCAATCAGCAATGCGCGATAACAAGCCGATACTCGGCATCTGCCTCGGCAATCAACTCTTGGCGCTTGCCGCAGGAGCTTCGACGTATAAGCTCAAATATGGCCATAGAGCGCAGAATCAGCCCGCTATCGAGTCCACCACCGGAAGGTGCTATATCACCTCTCAAAACCACGGATTCGCCGTAGATACGAAGACACTACCTGAAGGCTGGGAGGAGTGGTTCTCCAATGCCAACGATGGGAGCAACGAAGGCATCCGCCACAAGACGAAGCCCTGGCGCTCAGTGCAATTCCACCCCGAAGCCAATCCCGGTCCTACCGACACGGCATGGATATTCGATGACTTCGTCAACTCGCTCAAGAAAAAGGTATGAACAACTCCCACTTCGCTAAAGCTACGCGAGACAAGCCTAAAAAAGTACTTCTGCTCGGATCTGGAGGTCTCCGTATCGGTCAGGCGGGAGAATTTGATTACTCGGGTTCACAGGCCATCAAAGCCTTCAAAGAAGAGGGCATCAAGGTTGTCTTGATGAATCCAAATATCGCGACAGTACAGACAGACGAAAAACTGGCTGACACCGTGTACTTCCTCCCCCTTACAGAAAAATTTGCCACGGAAGTCATCCGGAAAGAGCGGCCTGACGCTATAGCGCTCTCCTTTGGAGGGCAGACCGCACTTAATCTTGGGCTCTCGCTCGAAAAAACTGGCGTGCTAAAAAAATACGGCGTAAAAGTCCTCGGCACTCCCGTATCGACAATCCGCGACACAGAGGACCGCGAGCTTTTCGTAAAACGCCTCAAACAAATACGCGTGAAGACCGCTCGAAGCCGGGCGACACTGAATATCAAAGAAGCAATCTCAGCCGCGGAAGAGATCGGGTACCCCGTCATGGTGCGGTCCGGATTCGCGCTTGGCGGCGAAGGTTCAGGAGTCGTATGGAATGAAAAAGATTTAGTCGCAAAACTCTCGGAAGTATTCCGCAACGTGTCACAAGTGCTCGTTGAAGAGTACTTGGGCGGATGGAAAGAAATAGAATATGAAGTTGTGCGCGACCGAGCAGACAACTGCATCACCGTCTGCAACATGGAAAATTTCGACCCGATGGGTATTCACACGGGAGAAAGCATCGTGGTGGCACCATCACAAACACTCTCAAATGCTGAATATCACGGACTTCGTGAGATAGCGATAAAAACCATCCGACACCTCGGTATTGTCGGTGAATGCAATATCCAATACGCGCTCCATCCTTCAAGCGGTGATTACCGCGTCATCGAGGTCAACGCGAGACTTTCGCGCTCATCTGCACTCGCATCCAAAGCCACGGGATACCCGCTCGCGTTCGTAGCCGCCAAGTTGGCGCTCGGCTATACCCTGCCTGAAATAAAAAATTCAGTTACCAAGAAGACCACTGCCTGTTTCGAGCCTTCCCTCGATTATGTGGTACTGAAGATTCCTCGATGGGATCTCAATAAGTTCGAAAACGCCGCTCCGCGTATCGGTACCGAGATGAAGAGCGTGGGCGAAGTGATGGCCATCGGCCGTTCGTTTGAAGAGGTCCTTCAAAAAGCCATTCGCATGCTCAACACCCCATTAGATAAAAAATATCTAATGGGGCAAGTCGGCGCGTACTTGGATGAAATCGAACATCCGACATCAAATCGTGTCCATGCGATATTCGGAGCATTACGGGCTGGAATCACCGTCGAAAAAATCCACAAACTATCGGCGATTGATATGTGGTTCTTGCACAAGATGCAAAACATCATCACGCTGGAGCGCGAATTGAAACGTAAAAAACTTGATGCGACTTTGATGCGCCAGGCCAAGCAGCGTGGGTTTTCTGATGCACAACTCGCCGTCATTAAGAATACAAAGGAATCCTCTATCCGCACACTTCGCAAAAAGCTGAAGGTTCTCCCCGTCGTTAAGCAAATAGACACGCTCGCCGGTGAATTCCCTGCCGAGACGAACTACCTCTATCTCACCTACCATGGTACGGAGAACGACGTTGCTCCCGGCAAAAAGCAGATAGCGGTTCTCGGGAGCGGCCCGTATGCGATAGGTTCGTCCGTAGAATTCGATTGGTCGAGCGTACAGGCACTGCGTACGCTCAAGCGCGAAGGATACGGCACCATAATGATTAACTACAATCCTGAGACTGTTTCCACGGACTACGATACATCCGACCGGCTGTACTTCGAAGAACTCTCTCTCGAACGTGTCCTCGATATCACTGATTTCGAAAAACCTCAGGGCGTCATTGTTTCCACCGGCGGACAAATACCGAATAATCTCGCCCTGAAGCTCGAGAAAAACAAAGTCCGCATACTCGGTACCACACCTGAAAACATCAACCGGGCAGAAGACCGGCATGTTTTCTCGAAGCTTCTCGATAGTCTCGACATCGATCAGCCGGATTGGGCGGAACTCACAACCCTCGACGCGGCAGTGAAGACAGCTGAAAAATTAGGCTACCCGGTTCTCGTCCGGCCTTCCTACGTACTTTCAGGAGCCGCCATGAGCGTCTCCTTGGACAAAACGTCGCTCGTGAAATTCCTCAAACGCGCCGTCGATATTTCTTCCGACCATCCTGTCGTCATCTCTAAGTTCATCGAAAACGCCCGTGAGATAGAAATAGACGGAGTTGCAAAAAAAGGCAGCCTTGTCGTCTATGCCATCACCGAGCACGTAGAAAACGCTGGTACTCACTCGGGGGACGCCACCGTCGTCTTGCCTCCGCAGCGCACCTACATCGAGACCATCAGGCGCGCAAAACACATCGCCAAAGGCATCGTTAAAGAACTGAACATCACCGGACCGTTCAACATTCAATTTCTTGCAAAGGACAACAGGTTGCAGGTTATCGAATGTAACCTTCGCGCTTCGCGCAGCTTCCCCTTCGTCTCGAAAGTGACTGGCTACAACTTCATCGATATCGCCACGCGAGCGATGCTGGGAAAAGATGTCGCGGGAGATTACCGCACGCTCGAACTCGACCTCGTCGCAGTCAAATCGCCCCAATTTTCATACGGGCGCATCAAAGGTGCCGACCCCATCTCCTATGTGGAAATGGCATCTACCGGCGAAGTGGCTTGTTTCGGCGACACCTATTCCGAAGCGCTCTTAAAGTCCATGATGGCCGCAGGATTCCGCTTGCCCAAGAAGAATGTCTTGGTGTCACTCGGCAAAGAAGAGAACAAGGTGAAATTGCTCCCCGGCATCCAAACGCTCGCAGAAATGGGTTTCAAGATATTTGCGACTGAGCAGACCGCAGAATTCTTGAGGGAGAAAGGCGTGAAATGCGAGAAGGTCTACAAAATAAGCACCTCCAAACATCCGAACGTGTCCGACCTATTGGAAAAAGGTACGCTCGACCTCATCATCAACATTCCGACGCACGCCTTTCAACGGGAATCGACTGACGGTTTCACCATCCGCCGCAAAGCGATAGACATGAATATACCGCTCATTACGAACCGCCAGCTTGCCGACGGTTTCATCACCGCACTTGCCGAACAAAAAGGTAACGGATTGAAAACGAAGTCGTGGGATGAGTACCGATAGCACTTTAGCTTTTGCTTTTCTTGAGAACTCGCTTCAGATAGTAGCCTGTGTGCGAACCGTCTGTCTTTGAAACCTCTTCGGGTGTACCTTTCGCCACAATTTTTCCACCACCTTGCCCACCCTCCGGTCCCATATCAATGATGTAATCGGCGCATTTCAAGACGTCCAAATTGTGTTCGATAGCTATCACGGTATTGCCGCGTTCAACAAGCTTCTGCAAAATATCGATGAGCTTGGCAACGTCGTCGTAATGAAGACCTACTGTCGGTTCGTCGAGGAGGTAAATACTTTTGGTGATGAGCGGGCGGTACAGCTCAGAGGCGATTTTTACACGCTGTGCTTCTCCGCCGGAAAGCGTGGTCGCACTTTGTCCGAGTTCGAGATACCCCAGACCGACGTCAATAAGGCTCTGCATTCTGTCCGAGATTGCGGGAATGTCCTCGAAGAATGCGAGCGCTTCTTCTACCGTCATTGAGAGTACGTCGTGAATGCTCTTTTTCTTGTATTTGACTTCGAGCGTCTCTTTCATAAATCGCTTGCCGTTGCACACATCGCAGGTCACGTAGACCGTCGGAAGGAAATGCATTTCGACGGCGACTAAACCATTACCTTGGCACGCTTCGCAGCGACCTCCTTTGACGTTGAATGAGAATCTGCCGGGGCCCCACGCTCGGGCACGGGATTCTTCCGACATCGCAAACATATCGCGGATGTGCGTCCACGCCCCTGTGTAGGTCGCAGGATTCGAGCGTGGTGTGCGCCCTATGGGAGACTGGTCTATCAATATCGCCCGTCCGAGATATTCCGTCCCCGAGAATTCTTTCGCGTTGTAAGTCTTGGCGGTCCGGTATCGTTTATCAAAACGCGCCTGCAGATTCCGGTGAAGAATCTCGTAGAGGAAAGTTGATTTACCCGAACCGGAAACTCCTGAAACCACGACAAACTTCGCGAGTGGTACATCCACATTGAGATTCTGTACGTTGAATTTGTTGGCACTCCGTATTTTTATCTTGCCCCGGTCTGCCGTCCTTCGTTGCGCTGGGATCTCTATCCTTGTTTCTTCTCGGAGGTATGAAAGCGTGCGAGAGCCGGATTTATTGGTCTTCGCGGTAAGAAGTTCATCGAGCCAGCCTTCAGCGACAATCTCCCCTCCGTGTACGCCGGCGCCCGGGCCGAGGTCGACAATGTAATCTGAGGCATAAATGGTGTCTTCGTCATGCTCGACGACGAGGACTGTGTTGCCGAGGTCACGGAGATGTTTGAGTGTGGTGATGAGTTTGTCGTTGTCGCGCTGATGGAGGCCGATGGTCGGCTCGTCGAGTACATACAAAGCGCCCACGAGACCTGAGCCCAGCTGAGAAGCAAGCCTGATGCGTTGCGCCTCGCCTCCCGAGAGTGTGTTGGCCTTGCGGTCGAGGGTAAGGTACTCGATACCTACATTGAGCATAAACTGAAGCCGGCTCGTTATTTCTTTGATGACCGTGCATGAAATGTCCTGCTCTTTCTTACTGAGTTTCAGCTTCTCGAAGAAATCCTGCGCATCCTGAATGGAAAGTGCGGCGAGGCCCACGATGCTCATCCCTTCGACCGGCCCCTTACCCTCTTCGCCGGTGATCTTGCCCAGGAAAACATTGAGGGCTTCCGGGCGCAATCGCGCACCCTTACACACATCGCACGCCTCGTCGCCGAAGAAATACTTGGTTCCTAGGCCTTTGCATTCAGTACATGCTCCGTAGGGTGAATTGAAAGAAAACAAACGAGGCTCTATCTCAGGAAACGAGAACCCGTCGTACGGGCATATGAATTTCGCGGAAACAATCGTGCTCACGCCTTCCGCATCCGTGACTTTTACGAGACCTTCGGATTCAGTAAGCGCTCGTTCTATCGCTTCGCTCGCACGCTCGCGTGCAGCCCTCGCATCATCCACGAATTCGGATACAAATATCTCATCCACGATTACATCAATATCGTGCTTGTGATGCTTTTCGAGTTCGATACGCTCTCGCAGAGATTTGTCCGTACCGTCCACCATGACTTTCTCGAATCCCTTATTCAAAAGGTCGTAGAGCAATTGATAGTACTCACCTTTGCGCCCAACCACAACCGGAGAGCTGATACGTATTTTTGCGTTCGATATTCCTTTCGTGAGTTTTCCTCTCGCGGCAAGGCCTTGCCTTGCCGCGTCTTTTACCGTGTCAAGAAGGGACTCGAGAATCTCTTCATTCGAAAGTTTGCGTACTTCGCGTCCGCAGATTAGACAGTGCGGCTTACCAACGCGCGCGTAGAGCACGCGCAGGTAGTCGTATATCTCGGTAATCGTCGCGACGGTCGAACGCGGGTTGTTGGAACGACTCTTCTGGTCTATAGAAATTGCTGGTGAAAGCCCTGTAATCTCATCAACGTCGGGCTTTTGCATCTGACGTAAGAATTGGCGTGCATACGCTGAGAGCGACTCGACGTACTTACGCTGCCCTTCGGCGAATATCGTGTCGAAAGCGAGCGAAGACTTGCCACTGCCGGAAAGTCCCGTAAATACCACCATTTTATTGCGTGGAATCTCCACACTCACATTCTTGAGGTTGTGAGTTCTGGCGCCCTTTATGACGATTTTATCGGTTCCAATGTTTTTTTCACCCATATATACGATTCCGACCCCCGCTTTGCGCTAGGGGTTGGTACGGACACTCTACCACGATGGCTCATTATCCACACGAGCCGGAGAAGTGCCTCCCCGTACGGTATTATTAAATTTCTGACTAACGTATTTTGAAACGGTTCTTGTGTGGGAGTAAAAAGGTCTTCAGTTTGGCTTCGGGCGTACGCGTACTGGTGTCACCAACACCTCAAGATTGGTTAAATCTTGCAAAGGAGCGGAGCCACGAGCAAAAACTGAGCGTTTTCCTTTCGACCCCCACAAAGGAACTGTTTATAAAAAAGAGCATGAAAAAAACCCCTTCCGGGGCTTCGCTTAAGGCTCTGTCGCTAATGTAACATGGTCACCTAGAGCATATTGACATAATTTATGTTCTACAAGGGGATAGTAATTTGTCAAGTGAGCTAAATCCCTTACAAGATGACCGCCTCTTCTTTCAGTTCAACTTCAAATTGATTGAATACTTCGAGCTTGATGAGCTGCGCCAAGTTGCGGACATCGTGCGATGTCGCCTTTCCTATATTTACGATGTAATTCGGATGCTGGAGACTTGCTTGCGCGTCTCCTACCTTTGCTCCTTTCATTCCCGCTTTCTCAATGAGCCAACCGGCAGGAACGCGGCTTTCTCGGGACTTAACGCCCTTCTCTGTCTCGAACATCTCGATAATATTTTGCGGTGCGACAGGATTCATAAAGAATGAGCCGGCAGCCTGCACGTTTTGCAAATGACGTTTCTCGCGCTCCGCTATGGTTTCTTGTGCAAGCTTTGCACTCTCGGAAGAGTTTTTCTTGTGTAATTCAAGGAAAACACGCGTGATGAGCCACTTGGGATTCTGTTTGAAAAAACTGTTGCGGTAGGAGAATCCGCATTCTGCGTTTACGAAGACCCTCGTTTCTCCTGAATATATATTGATTGCTTTCACTTTGTGTACGAAGTCTTTTATTTCAGGCCCAAACGCTCCAGCATTACCTCGTACGGCACCACCGATAGTACCTGGGATGCCTGCGAGGCTTTCCCAACCCCCCAAGCCTTTTAGTCCAGCGGCTTGTATGAGGCTCAGCAAATTGCATCCACCATCAGCATCAAGTTCACGGTGAGCGAAAGAAAAATGTCCGCTCACGATGTGTACGACGAGGCCATTATACCCTTCGTCGGGAACTAAGACATTGCTCCCGCCAGCAAGCACGATGAATGTAAGAGATTTTTCATGCGCCCAACCGATAGCCTCACGCATCTCGTCTTCAGTAGCAACATCGACAAAATACTTCGCCGCACCGCCTATCTTAAAAGTGGTGAGAGGTGCGAGCGGCACGTTTTCCTTGATATCCATCCCTCTAGCTTACACGAAACTGCTCACATTTACCTCTTCACAAATTTCCTCCACATACATAATAGTTCCGCGCCCGCGAAGCTATTATGTATGTGGTTTATTTTGATTTTTTTGGTCTCTTAGACTTCACTTGCTTCGTTTCCAACTTGCTTATCTCATCACGCAAAAGCGCGGCGGTTTCGAAGTCGAGTCTGTCGGCCGCCTCGTGCATTTGGTTTCTTTTGTCTTTGATGAGTTTCTTTATGTCGCCTCCATACGCCGCCGTATCCAGCTCCGCGAGCTCGCTTACCGCGCGGCTACGTGTACGCTGAATATCGCCAACGATGTCGTGTATCCGCTTTTCGATAGTCTTCGGTGTAATATTGTGCTCTTTGTTGTAAGCCTCCTGTATCGCACGTCGACGATTCGTCTCTCCGATGGCGCGCTCCAGCGAGCCCGTCATGTTGTCTGCATACAATATGACTCGCCCAAGCACATTGCGCGCAGCGCGCCCTATCGTCTGGATGAGTGATGTCTCGCTCCGCAAAAAGCCCTCTTTGTCGGCATCCAGTATCGCTACGAGCTCCACTTCAGGAAGGTCGAGGCCTTCGCGCAAGAGGTTCACTCCGACAAGCACGTCAAAAACACCTTTGCGGAAATCCGTGAGTATCTCGATACGCTCAATAGTCTTCACGTCGCTATGTATGTAACGAACTTTGATTTTTTTCTCGGCGAGGAATGTCGCCAAATCCTCCGCCATCTTCTTGGTAAGGACGGTCACCATTGAGCGACTCCCCCGCTTTGTCACCATGTCTGCTTCATTGATAAAGTCTTTGACCTGCCCCGCGAACTCTCCTCGCGCAACGATTGGCCGGACTTCTACCTGCGGGTCAACGAGTCCTGTCGGGCGAATAACTTGGGCTATGGGAGTGCCGCTGTGTTCGAGCTCAAATTTCCCCGGCGTGGCCGAGGTGTAGACCGTCTGACCGACCCGTTCCCGGAATTCGTTGAAGGTAAGAGGACGATTGTCCACTGCGCTCGGAAGCCTGAATCCGTGGGCGACGAGCATATCTTTGCGCGCACGGTCTCCCGCATACATAGCGCCGATTTGGGACACAGTGACATGCGATTCATCAATCACCGTAAGGAAATTGGGAGTTCCGTCGGCATTCTTCGGGAAGTACGAGAGAAGTGTATGCGGAGGTTCTCCGGATTGTCTGCGGTCAAAGTGACGCGAATAATTCTCGATGCCGTTGCAAAAACCGAATTCGCGTATCATCGAAATATCCTGACGGGTGCGACGTTTGAGACGCTCCGCTTCCAATATCTTCCCTTCTGCCGCAAATTTCTTGAGCTGCGCGGCAAGCTCCAACTCCATATCCGCAAGCGCGGCTTCCTGCACATCTTTGGGCGTCACGTAATGCTTTGCGGGATAGATAAAAACAGCATCATGCTTTTTCTCTATCTCACGCGTTATGGCATTCATCTCTTCTATCTTTGTTATTTTCCCTCCGGTGAGGTCGGCGCGATAGACGGTCCGTTCGCTTGCCGGCATGAGCTCTACCGCGGCACCGAGCGCGCGGAATGTCCCCGGCGTCAGCTCGCCCGCAACACGCTCGAAATACATCGAGATAAGTTTTCGAGTGAAGGTCGCACGGGTCATCGGTTCGCCTTTGGTTATTTTCATATTCACCTTCTGGTATTCGATTGGACTACCGAGGCCGTAGATGCAAGAGACCGATGCGACGACGATGACATCAGGGCGCGTAAGCAACGCTTGCGTCGCCGCGTGGCGCAGACGTTCAATATCTTCGTTTATCATCGCCTCCTTCTCGATATAGGTGTCCGTAACCGGCATATACGCTTCCGGCTGGTAGTAGTCGTAGTAAGAAACAAAGTAGTGCACCGCGGCATCGGGAAAAAATTCGCGGTACTCGGCGGCAAGTTGCGCGGCGAGCGTTTTGTTGTGAGCAATGACGAGCGTGGGCTTCTGCCAATGCTGGATGATATTGGCGACCGTAAAGGTTTTACCTGAGCCTGTGACGCCAAGAAGCGTCTGGTCGCGCGCACCCGCTTTGAGCCCCTTCACAAGCGCTTCAATGGCCTTGGGCTGGTCACCTGCGGGCTTGTAATCAGACTTGAGTTTAAAGTTGCTCACTCGTCTACTCTACACGTTTTCTACTTCAAAACCAAAACGCAGACGTTTTTCTTGCCGCGCTTGAGGAGTGCAGTGCCTTTATGAAAATTCTCAAT
>SIBZ01000030.1 GCA_009694955.1 Candidatus Tayloriibacteriota bacterium
AACGCCACTAAGGCGAATTTGGATATTTAAAGGTTTAGCATACAAAAGTTATGGAAAAGAAATTTTCTTTAGAAAACGCCTCTAATCCCGCAAACGACTATAAGACTCAAATATTGAGCGTTATTAACGCTCTTGAAAAGAGAATCCGGGTAACGGAAGTACCACCAAATACCGAACTTTTTGCGACAGTGCATCAGAAAAAGCTCGTTGACGCACGAAAAGAAGCGATAGAGTTCGGACCTATTAGAAAGGATATTTGTCAGACGTTTGCAGTAACTGATGATCCAGAACATTCCTACGTATTTGACGCTCATCGTGGCAGTTTAGATTCTTCAGTGAAGCAGCGTGCAATTCGTTGTTTTTCAGTTGTCTTCGATACGCTAAAACACGAAGGTTACTATGGTGAAGGGCGAACCATTCATAATATGCTTCTTAATAAAATTATAGAATTAATAACAGAACGCAATGCTGAGATTACCGAAGACGCTGTCTATGAAGGTATGGGAACGGACACTCCAAGATTCATTTTCGTAAAAGGATTCATGAGCACGGATGATTTCAAGGAGCTTGGTGATAAATATCGTCAAGAACAAGAACACCCGCTAATTGATGAACAAGGAAAACCAATTGAGACTGCGGAAGGTTGGTTTATTTCAGGAAGCAGTTTGGAGGATTTAAAGACAATCAAGGGAGAAAGCGGGCTGACAAGTTGATGTATACTCTTGCATTTACTTCTTATTTTTTATTTCCGCTTGGAGATGCGTTACGGCTTGCTCAACCGAAAAAGTATCTTTGCTTCCCGCACGGCTTTCCAAGGTAACTGTCTTTCCGGTTTCTTCTTTCTCACCGACGACAATCCAGTACGGCACTTTCTCAACTTTCGCGCCACGGACCTTCTTGCCAAGCGTTTCGTTTGATTCATCAAGTTCCGAACGGATACCGGCGGTAGTCAGTGCTTCGTGCACTGTCTTCGCGTACTCCATGAACTTCTCTCCGACCGGCAAAATCTTCACCTGCACGGGCGAGAGCCACAGCGGGAATGCACCTGCATAATGCTCGATGAGGAAGCCTATCAGACGTTCGTGTGTTGAGAGCGGGGCGCGATGAATACAAAGAGGTGTTTGGGAAACCCCCGCTTTATCAACATAGGTGAGGTTGAACCGTGCCGGTATCGCGAAATCAACTTGATTGGTCGCAAGCGTGAATTCGCGTCCGATAGCGCTCCAGACCTGTACGTCTATTTTCGGTCCATAGAAAGCCGCCTCATCTTCCGCTTCAACAAATGGCACCTTGAGGTCAGTCAAAGACTTGCGGACCATATCCTCAGTCTTAATCCAGAGCTCAGGCTCGTTGATATATTTTTGTCCGAGCTTTTCCTTCGAGTGCTTGGACAAGCGCATCGCATACTTTTCAATACCGAAAATTTTGAAATACTCGAGATATAATCCAATGACCGATTTGAATTCGTCAAAGAATTGCTCTTCGGTGCAGTAAATGTGTGCGTCATTCATCTGCATGGAACGTACGCGCATAAGCCCGAAAAGTTCCCCTGATTTTTCGTGCCTGTAACAGGTGCCGTATTCCGTATAGCGGACCGGCATATCACGGTAACTCTTCGGTACCGCCGCGAAGATTTTATGATGGTGCGGGCAGTTCATAGCTTTGAGGTAGTAGTTCGTTCCTTCTCCCTCCATGGCTGGATACATACTTTCCTTGTAATAAGGAAGATGCCCACTGCGAAGATAGAGTGCTTCGTTGGCAATATGCGGGGTGCGTACACGGCTATAGCCCCGAGCAGTCTCTTGCTCTCTCGCGAGCTTTTCTATCTCGTCAATTATAATTGTCCCGTTAGGAAGCCAAAGTGGAAGCCCCTGTCCCACTTCATCATCAAAGGTAAAAATCTCGAGCTCTTTACCGAGTTTTCGGTGGTCTCTTTTTTCCGCCTCTACGCGCATTTTTTCGTATTCCTCAAGCGCTTCTTTTGTCTCAAACGCAAGGCCATAGATACGGGTAAGCATCTTGTTTTTCTCGTCTCCGCGCCAGTACGCGCCCGCGATGCGGTCCAGCTTCCAACCGGCGCTTCGCATTTCCTTCGCATCGTCGGTATGCCCGCCGCGGCAAAGGTCGGTAAAGGTGCCCGAGGTGTAGAGTGTGATCTTCTCACCTTTCTCTTCAATGCCGTCAATGAGTTCAAGTTTGTACGGATTGCCCGCGAATTTCTCTCGTGCTTCCGCTGGAGTTACTTCCTGTCCCTCAAAGGTCTTCCATGTCTTCAAGATCTCCCGCATTTTGTTCTCGATTTTCAGAAGCTCGGTTTCGCTTGGTGGAGTTTTGAAGTCCATATCATAGTAGAATCCCGTATCAATCGCCGGACCAAGCGTGAGCTTCGTCTCCGGATACAACTCCAGTACTGCCGCTGCGAGCAGGTGGGCAAGTGAGTGGCGTATATGAGAGAGATGTTCAGTGTCTGACATGGTTATGTATTAACTGGTAATTAGAAATTATATACGAAAATCGCCCGAGCAAGCACACGAATTACTTCATGTTCTTGCTCGGGCGCTCTCTCGCGCGGTTCCACCGAGCTTTTCCGGCCGAAGCCGGACTCATTTTGCAGATTAGGACCTTACGGCCTAAATTGCGGGTGGTAGCCGCAACAATCTCTGCGTGAATAATCATAACCTAAACCGCAACAGATATTGATATTGACAAGTAAAAGCAATGTGATGTAGAGTAAGCCCGAATTGGCGAATCCGAGAGCCTGTTGGAACAGGAAGGCTGGATAAGCCGCAAATCAATAGTTCTATGAAAAATAGTCCGTCATTGTTAGTGTCGGGCCTTGGTATGGGAATGCAACTTCTGCAAAAACTTACCGATGCTGTTGTTCAAAAAGGAGGCTACCCCGAAATGCTGTATAGCCTCTGTACCAGTCACGAATCTGCTGATATCACGATATCAGACATTGCTGATCTTATTGCTAAGGCTGATTGGCGGATCCCAAGATCCTTGCTTGAAAGGCTTGTTGTGGAATGCTACGGTCAACCTGACGGAGATCTTGAGTGCAACAAAGTCTGGCATTGGGCGACTCATATAAACTTCGAAGGGAAGTTCGGTATCGCTGTTACAAAATTCAGCGGAGACAGGAGTTGGTGCGACGCACCACCTGCGCCTCCAAAACTCATTCAACAATTCGTGGGTAGGCAATTGATAAGATCAATGCAGGTAGTTTGGGAAGACGAACCACATGTCATCGTGGACGGTTCAAGTTTCGGAGAGATAGGGCAAGTCATTCGCAATAATATCTTTGAAGGCGCGTACATCTTTGCGATTGCACCTGCAAAGCGGTTCGATTTTGATCGCTAACATTCGGTACATCTTAGTTGTAGGCGAGGACCATCTCAGAGCGCACGTTGAAAGACGGGCGCTTTTTATTTGCAGATATAGAATTTGGTCTTTTATTAAGAGGAGCGCTATTTCAACTCCCTTACCTTCTCGGCGATGAGGGAAGGTGTGCAAGTGAATGGCGGATATGAGAAAGATGGTCGCTGTCTGACATAGTTGAAATCATGGCAGAGTTCAGGCATTTTTTGCAAAAGAAAAGCGGCACCGCATAGGGGGCCGCATTGAAAGTTAGTGTCGTACTGTTCTAGTCCGTTTTAAGCTCCCCGATGCAAATGAGATCATCATTATGCACCAATCCGGTTTCGCCAAATGATGACTTGGCTCGAGTAGTAATGTGCAGCCGATATCGCAAGCCCACATTCCGAAAACGGTTGTTAATCGTCGTGAAGCTATAGAGGTTGCTTGTTTTATAATTTGGTCGGAGCACCTCGTTCGCTCTTGCAGGACTGTTTTGGTTCGTCTGGAACCAAAGAAGAGTTTGTTCCTGATATGCGCGCCACTCGATCTTGAAGATGTTTTTCCAGTCATCGACCGTTAGGTGGGTCAGACGTTGTAGTTGCGCTTGCTCAAGCTGACCGATGCTATTTTGCCCCCAGTTACTCCACTTCGTAGGCCAAGGGAGCGATATGCCGATCCGTTTAAAAGCTTGTTGGACCTCGGCGTACGTCTTAGGACCCATGTTCCGCCAATTTGGAACTTTCTCATAGTGTATCAAGAGGGATCCCACGGTGAAGCAGTCATTGTTGTTTGCCCAGCTTAGTGCTCTAGTAGGGAGTCTCAGATTCAGCAACTTGAGGGCGAGCTTCTCAGGAGGGATTTTTTCGAAGTTAGACGCATCAGTATCTGTGGACGCAGTGAATGTGGTAGGAACTGCAGCTTCACAGTTCACATCCCCCTCAACCGTTTTGCTCGTCACTACTCTGATCTCAAAGCGTAGAGTTTGACCGGGTTGTAAAAGCTTATACCGCTCAACACCTCTTGCCAAATCTTTCTCAATCGCCAGAGCTTTTTCTGCTAAAAATTGTCGAAGATCCATTTAGTACCCTTTCTTGTTAATATCTTTTCGTTTCAAAAAAGATATTAACATATCTATGATTACACGTCAAATCCTATTTCAACTCCTTCACCTTCTCCGCGATGAGCGAGGGTGTGCCGTTGCGGGTGGAGTAGCGGCCTTTGACGGCGATGCAGGATTCGGCCGTGAGAAGTTTTTTGAACTCCTCATAGATTTTCGGAAAAACCACGACTTCAATGGAAGACGACATATCGGCCACGCGGAGGAACGCCATCATGTCGTTCTTCTTGGTGATAATCGGTTTTACTTCCTCAATAATTCCGCCGATGACAACGGCCATCCCTTCCTTGAATTCTTCTTTGACGCGCTTAATCGTAAGCTCGCGCTTTTCCAGAATATCTTTGAATTTATCCAGTGGATGCCCGGAAATATATAAACCGAGAAGCTCTTTTTCCCACGCGAGTTTTTCCTCCATCGTGGCGGGTGGAGCATCTTTCAGTTTTAGGCTTGGCATCACGATAGAGCTTCCCGCGCTTCCGAAAAGCGAGTCTTGATTCAACGCCTGATTCGCGCTTTGTTTGTTTTGTTCGAGAAGGAGTTCGGTATTCGCGAGCATCTGGCCCCGCTCTCCGAACTCATCAAGCGCTCCCGCCTTCACGAGCGCTTCGAGTGATTTCTTATTGAGATTCCGGTCTTTAACGCGCTCAAGGAAATTAACCAGCGACATGAACGGACCGTGCTCTTTACGCTCCTTGATAATCGCGTGGGAAATCCCCTCGCCGAAGTTTTTAATCGTCATGAGCCCGAACCGTATCTTGTCTTTTTCTTCCGTGTTTGGTTGTTCGTGGTTGGTTGTTGGTCGAGCTTTCACCACCGTAAATTGGCTGTAGCTTTCATTGATGGACGGCGGCAGTACCGGAATGGCCATACGCTTGCACTCATGAATAATTTCGCCGATTTTCTCTACGTCGCCTGATTCCGCCGTCAGCACCGCAGACATATAAATAGCGGGGAAGTTCGCCTTCATGTACGCGGTTTGGTAGGCCACCTTGCCGTAGCTCGCGGCGTGTGCCTTTCCGAATCCATACGCGGCGAACGGTTCGATAAGGCTCCAGAGTTTGTCGGCTTTCTCCTTTGAAAGGCCGTTTGTCACGAACCCCTTCAAGAGTTTCTCCTTTTGCGCTTCCATTTCGGCGGGAATCTTCTTTCCCATTGCCTTGCGGAGCTTATCCGCTTCCAACCAGTTGTAACCGGCAAGTTTGATGGAGATAAGGAGAACATCATCCTGATAGGTGATGACGCCATATGAATCGGCAAGTACTTCTCTGAGGCGCGGGTCAAGGTACTGCACCATCCTCGGGTTATGTTTGCGCTCAATGTACTGCGGGATTGATTCCATTGGCCCCGGGCGGTAAAGCGCGACCATCGCGTTGATATCGTGAATCGAAGAAGGTTGAAGCTCTTTCAGATAACGCGTCATTCCCGCGCCGTTCAGCTGGAAGAGTCCGCCGGTTTCGCCAAGCGCGAGCATTTCAAACGTTCGTTTGTCATCCAGCGGAACATTTTCGATGTTGATGTCTTTACCTTCGATTTTCTTCACGAGGCTCACCGCGTCGGCAAGAATGGAAAGGTTTCTGATGCCGAGAAAGTCAAATTTCAAAAGTCCCGCGTCTTCCACTGCGTGCATGTCATACTGGGTAATGAGCTTTCCTCCCTTTGGGTCGAGCTGGAGCGGGACAAAGTCGGTCAGCGGAGTCGGCGCAATTACGACTCCTGCTGCGTGCACCGAGATGTGGCGCGCACACCCCTCAATTTTTTTCGCCATATCGATGACGGTCTTGGTATCCGCATCGTCCTTATACAGTTTCGCGAGTTCTGGCACGAGTTCAACCGCGCGGTCGATGGACATCGGGAATCCTTGCGAACCGAACGGGATGAGTTTGGCGATACGGTCGCCGACGGCGTATTCGAAGCCCATCGCGCGTGCAATATCCCGCACACTTCCTCGTGCCATCATTGTTCCGAAGGTACCGATTTGGGCTACTTTATCTGACCCGTACTTTTGTTTTGCGTACTCAATCATTTCGTCGCGCCGGTTGTCCGCAAAGTCCATATCGATATCCGGCGCGGAAGGGCGTTCTGGGTTGAGGAACCGCTCGAAGGGAAGTTTGTACAAAAACGGGTTGACGTTCGTAATACCGGCAAGGTAGGTCACCATCGAACCGGCGACCGAACCTCTAATAGTCGTCAGAATGCCTTGTTCGTGTGCGAACCGCAGGAGGTCGGCGACGACAAGAAAGTAGGGCGCGTATCCTTTTGTCTTGATAATGCCAAGTTCGTATTCGATGCGGGTATGCAGTTCCGGCGTCTGTTCCACCTTCCGCCGTTCGATGCCAGCAAACACCATACTCCTGAGTTCCTCGTCGTAACTTTCGCCATTCTTTGTTTTGTAATCGGGGAATACCCATTTGCCAAGTTCCAATTCCAGCGTGCACCTATCGGCGATGCGTGACGTGTTCAGAACCGCTTCGGGAATATCTTGAAACATCGCCTCGGTCTTCTCGATGGTCATAAACGAGAAGTCCGATTCATCCGTCTGAAAATCTCTCGGTCCTTCGGCCTGTGAGTTCACGAGAAGCAGAGTTTCCCGCGCCTTCTTTTCCTCAAGGGACAAATAGTAGACCTCTTGAGAGGCGACCAATGGAATATTCTGCTCTTTGGCGAAGGCGATAATTTTCTCCATCATCGTTTCGTGTCCGTCGATTTGCGGATGACGGCTTATTTCGAGGAAAAATCCGTCCGAACCAAAAACCGAACGGTACCACTCCACCCGCTCCAGGAGCTTCTCCGTATCGCCGTCTTGCAACAGCGCTCGGATATCGGAATCGAACGCGGGAGCGATGGCGATAAGACCGCCCTTGAGCTCCGAGAGGAGTTCGCGGTCAAGACGCGGTTTATAATAGAACCCTTCAAGGTGTCCACGGCTGGAAAGCTTCAGGAGATTGTGGTACCCCGACTGGTCTTTCGCGAGTAGAATAAGACGATGCCTCCGGTTGTCCACCCCTGTCTGTTTATCCGCGCGTCCGCGGATAGCGAGGTACGCGTGCATACCGAGAATCGGCTTGACGCCTTGCTTTTTACACTCCTTGTAAAACTCGATGGCTCCGTACAAACTGCCGTTGTCGGTAAGCGCGAGCGCAGTGCACCCGAGTTTCTTCGCGTGTGCCACAAGGTCCGGAATCTTAGGTAAGGCAGAAAGAAGGCTATAGTGCGAATGCACGTTGAGCGGAGTGTAGCGAGGCATACGGTTAGTATAAAGTAGATGGTAGCAAGTAGAAAGTAGATGGTATGAATGAGCGTGGTATACTTGTAATCACCAATAACCAAGGCAGATGAGTCATTCACTTTGATTATTGGTGATTGATTATTGATAATTAAAACTATGGACGAAGTAGAATTCAGCGAAGAGCGAGCGTATACCGCAGACATCCAAAAGGCGCTCGAAATGGCGCCCAAGAAGGGGTTTGCCCAACTTCCCATCAAACTCGGGCTCGCGAAAGATGAGACGGGTGCGAATATCATCCTCATTGGAGTGGCGGTTTTTACCCTCCTGCTTGGGACGATTATCTTTCTCCTCGCGCTGTAGACCGGTATGCGGGCGTTTGCCTATGTCATCGGCGTGGACGAAGTCGGACGCGGTTCGATTGCGGGACCCTTGTGCGTCGGCGCTTTTCTTGTGAGGCAAAAGTTGGCAAAACGTGTTTCGATAACACTCGCAGGGATAAAGGATTCGAAACAACTCTCCCCGCGACAGCGCGAGGTCTGGTTCCGTGTTCTTTCCGACGCTTCACGAGAGGGAGTGTGCGGATGGAGTACGGCATTCGTGGGCGAGAAGGTGATTGACGCAAAAGGACTTTCGTTTGCGCTCAAAAAAGCGATTGCCGGCGCGTTGAAGAAGCTGGAAGTCAGACCTGAAGAGTGTCTGGTGCTTCTCGATGGAGGTATCAAGGCGCCGGGCGCGTTCCGGAATCAACGAACTATCATTAAAGGCGATGAGAAGGAACCCCTGATTGCGGGGGCCTCCATCATGGCGAAAGTATGCCGTGACCGATATATGACACGGCTCGGGAGGCGTTACCCGCTCTTTGGATTCGAGAGACATAAAGGATACGGGACACAAGCACACTACCAAGCGTTACGGAAACACGGGATTTCGGGAGTTCACAGGCGGAGTTTTCTGAAAAACTTTCGTTAATTTTCAATCAAAACCCGAAATGCTTTAATGTCGAAAATTAAGACATTGAAAATTCATTGAAAATTGGAAATTGATAATTGAAAATTCTATGCACAATCTCAAGATATGCTCGGTGTATGCACCACCGAATTATTGCCTTTTTCCGTAAATCCTGTATATTATCGCTATGGTAGTCCGAATGCGGGCAACTAAATCACACCGAAATAACCGACGCTCACATTTCAAGCTTGTGGCGCCGCGTTTTTCCATATGCGATTCGTGCCAAAAACCGCGCCATTCGCATAGCGTTTGCCCACATTGCGGTAAGTATCGTGGACGGGTTATCGTGGATGTACAGGCGAAAATCGACAAGAAGTTGAAGAAGCAGAAGGAGAAAGAAAAGACGGGGAAGAAGTAGTTTGTTAGCTGGTCAGCTTATTAGTCAGTGACTAAAAAGCTAAAAAGCTAATGAGCTAATACTATAGCTTTATGGCCAACCGGCACCTTGCGAGATCAATAGTTCTCCAAACCCTCTACGAGTGGGATTTTCGGAAACTCTTGCCTGAATTTGCGCAAGGCCTCCTCAAACGAAATATCGTCGAGTTCGCACCCGGTCTTACCGACTCGGATTTCCTCGACGAACTCCTTTCGCATATCCTGTCTAAAAAAAGCGACCTCGATAAGATTATCGAGAAGGCTGCTCCTGACTGGCCACTCGATAAAATCTCGACCATAGACCGCAACGTGCTCCGGCTCGGCCTCTTCGAGCTCCTGTTTGCCGATAAGGCGGAAGTGCCCGCGAAGGTCGCCATCAACGAAGCCATTGAACTTGCGAAGACGTTCGGCGGGGAGAACAGCGGTAAGTTCGTGAACGGCGTTCTCGGGTCCATCTACAAAGAAATCGGCGAGCCAGGCAAAGAGGCTGCTCCGCGCAAGAAGAGGATGGACGTGCCATTCGAAAAGATGCCGATACAGAACCTTGTCGGAGCCGTTGTATACGCGAAAGACAAAAAGGATATCTATCTCGCTCTCGTGCACGATATTTTCGGACACTGGACGCTTTCCAAAGGTAAGCTCATTCCAGATGAAGACGTGAAAGTCGGTGCGGTCAGGAAAATCAAAGAAGAAATCGACGCGGATATCACGCTGAAAGACGAACTTGGCAAAAACGAATACGTGGCATCCGACCCCGAGCTCGGGAAAATTCGGAAGCAAGTTCATTACTTCCTCGCGGAAGCGCCGTATAAACCGCTCAAACTTGAGAAAACGGGCGGGCTCGACGATGTCCGATGGTTCAGATTGGCGGATATTTTGGAGCTCAATTTTTACGAAGACATTTTGCCGATAGTGACGAAAGCGATTAATTTATTATTAAAGAAATAACACGACACTAATGACACGAATGTAGGGAACGAATTACACGAATAAAATACAATGTCTGGATTTTATTCGTGTCATTCGAGTCTTCTATTTGTATATTCGTGTCGAGTGCGAAGCCTATGGACTTTTCAGCCTTTGAGAAAAAAACCAGCATCACGTTCAGGGATAAAGCGCTTCTCCGTACCGCTTTCACTCACCGCTCATACCTCAACGAAAACCGCAAGAACGGGATGGAGCATAACGAACGCCTCGAATTCCTCGGCGACGCGGTCCTTGAACTTATCGTCACGGAATACCTCTTCGGGAAATACCCGGATCGAAACGAAGGCGACCTCACATCGTACCGTTCCGCGCTTGTGAACGCGGTGACGCTCGCGGGTGTAGCGGAGGGACTCGGTATGAACGAGCACCTCCTCCTTTCGCGTGGGGAGACGAAAGATACCGGCCGAGCTCGGCAGGTGATTTTGGCAAACGTCATTGAAGCATTCATCGGAGCGCTCTACCTGGATCAAGGCTACGACAAGACCAAAGAGTTCGTGTCGAAGTACGTCTTCAAGCTGGTTGACGATATCGTTTCAAAGAAGATGTGGCTTGACGCGAAAAGTCATTTCCAGGAAAAAGCGCAGGAAGTTGTTGGTGTGACGCCGTCATACGAAATGGTCAAACAAATCGGCCCCGACCATGACAAGCAGTTCACCGTCGCCGTTTTCTTAGGCAAAGAACGTGTCGCCGAGGGCGAAGGGAAGTCAAAGCAGGAAGCTGAACAATCGGCGGCGAAAGCCGGGCTAGAAGCCAAAAAGTGGGA
>SIBZ01000031.1 GCA_009694955.1 Candidatus Tayloriibacteriota bacterium
AGATTCTTGTTTCCCGACTGCGCCAGCTTTTCGAGGAACGGGAGGATTTCTTTTATCCCGCCGATTTTCTTGTCTGTAATCAAAATAGACGCGTCTTCCATCACCGCCTCCATGCGCTCGGCATTGGTGACCATGTACGGAGAAACGTAGCCTTTGTCGAACTGGAGACCTTTCACTACTTCATATTCGATACCTACCGACTGCGACTCCTCAACGGTAACGACACCGTCCTTACCGACTTTGTTGATAGTGTCTGCAATCTTCTCACCAAGCTCGGCGGATTCAGCCGAAATGGTCGCGACCTGTTTGATTTCTTCTTTGGTCTTAATCGGAGTCGCCATTTTCTTCAACTCTTCTACGACCTTCTCCGCCGCGCGTTCAATACCGACGCGGACGCCCATAGGATTCACGCCCATAGTTGTCTGGCGAAGACCTTCGGTGATGATGGCCTGCGTCAAAATAACAGAGGTCGTCGTTCCGTCACCGGCGATATCATTGGTCTTCTCAGCAACTTCCTTCACAATTTCCGCACCCATATTCTCAAACTTGTCCTTGAGAGTGATTTCCTTCGCGATAGAGACGCCGTCGTTGGTAATCGTCGGAGCGCCATAACTCTTCTCAAGCACGACGTTACGTCCTCTCGGGCCAATCGTAATCTTCACCGCATTCGCGACCGCATCCACACCGCGCTTGAGCGCCTTGCGTGCATCTTCACTATAAAGAATTTGTTTTGCCATAATGGAAGTAAGTAGTTAGTAGTAAGTAGAAAAAGTGAAAATTATTTAATTAAGGCCAAAATTGCACTTTCATTCACCATTTCGTATTCCTCTCCGTCAATCGTGAGCTTATCGCCCCATTGGAAAAGCACTTTGTCGCCAACCTTCACACTCATCGGGACGAGTACGCCATCATCAAATTTTCCGGGGCCGACGGCGATAACTTCACCCTTTCGCGCTCCACGGTCTTCGCCGACAGTTTCGGGAATGATAATGCCGGAAACCGAACGCTCTCCTTCTTTTTTGAGTTCGCGCACAAGCACGCGGTCGGCGAGCGGTTTAACTTTGCTATTGTCGCTCTGCGTTGTCTTTACTGCGCTTGAAACCTTTATGACTTTTTTTGTTGGTTTTGCCATAGCAAAAAATTAAACTATTAAACAAGACTATTTGTTACCAAATAGCCCTAAAAATATAGGACTTAGTGGAGCCAGTATATTGATTTTTCCGAACCTGTGCAAACTTGACAAATCATATTTTTCGTGTAGTCTTTTGGGAAACAACTGCTCTTGCTTCTCTCTCACAGAGTTGAGAAGGCACAACCAAGTACGGAGGAAAAATGCCGAAAATCTTATTCCTTTTCCACGGCGGAACGATAGGACAAAAACCGAAAGTAGTCGGAAACAGAGTCATTCTTGTTGCTCCAGAGGGCTCAAAAGACTTCGAGGCCGTCTGTGCCCCGATAATTGAGAAAGCTCAAAAAGAAAACGGGATTGAGACTGCGTTCGAATTTATAACCTCGACTGACAGTAACAACGTCTCTCCGAATCACTGGGAACGCCTGATCTTTAGGGTAAAGAAGGCTCAGGAGGACGGCTACGATGCGGTGGGAATTGTTCATGGAACAGACACCATGAGTTACACGGTCACGGCCGTTGCTCTTGGTCTTCACGGCAAAACTCCGGGTCAGAGTGGCCTGAAAATACCGGTAGTTTTCACGGGTGCTCAAAATCCGGTGTACAAGGACGGCGGGGACGGTAAATTCAACCTCGAAAATCTGTTCCGAACGATACTTGAGGCGATTCGACTGGGTGTTGCGGACGTAATGGTTAATTTCTGGAACCGCGTCATGCTTGCACCGAGATGCCTGAAAGTAAGCGAAAAATCCTTTGATGCTTTCAGGTCACCCGCTTTTGTTGATATCGGCTACATCGATGGGGACGGGGTTCACCTTATTGCACAACTTCGAAAAAAGTCGGAGGCTGCAGAAAAGCTTGTGGTCGCCCCAAAGTTTGGGCGTGGAGTGATGAGCGTCGAATTAGCACCGGGCCTTGAACCAAACACCCTTTTGGGTTTTGTCGCAAACGGCGGTGTTTCGGTCCTTATTCTCAAGTCGCTCGGTGAAGGAAACGGTTGCACAGAAGGAGAATACAGTATTCTTCCGATGATACGGCAAGCAACGACCGAGTTCCAAACTCCGGTTTTGATTACCTCAAAGTTTGTCGGGGGTAGCACGGGAGCAGCTCATTATGAAACAGGGCAACTGCTTTTGGACGCCGGAGCTGTCGCATGTTTCGACCACACAGACGTGGCCGTGGACGTCAAATCACGTTGGTTGCTCGGCAATGGTGTCTGCGCGGATGTCGAAGGATTCCGCAAGGCTATGGGCACCAGCTATGCCGGTGAAGTAACTCCTCCAAAGTCTAACTGAGGAGTCAATGTCATAAACATTCAACGGGCCGCACCCATGAGGAGCGGTCCATTTTTTTATATAAAATCTGGATTCCTGCCTCCGCAAGGATGACAACATGGCAAAGTTGCCTATTTTGGCCGATATGCTATAGTACCCCGCAATGCAGACTCTCCAAGGGATTCTTCCCTACGTCCAAATCGGGCTTTCGGTATTACTGATAGCCATCATACTGCTCCAACAGTCTGCTGCCGGATTAGGTGGCGCCTTTGGCGATAACTTCAGTTCCGGCTTCCACACCAAGCGAGGATTTGAAAAAACTCTTTTTGTTACCAGTATTGTGATTGCCGTTTTGTTCGTCGCCTCGACACTTATCGCGCTCGTCATAAGATAACTATTTCCGTACAAAAAGTACGAGACACACCACCCCGCCTCCGGCGCCTCTCCTCAACCAAGGAGTGGAAAGACGTCGAATGGGTACTTCATATTCGTTGTAATCGTATTTTCGTATACTCAGTATCGTGAAAGATATTAAAAGCCTATTTACCACGCACTATCGCCTCCCGAAAGTGGACGTGCTGGAGCGCGTGCTTAAAAATCTCTCGCCGATGGAACGTCTTCTTTCCGCGGTTTTCATCGTGCTTCTCGTTATCGGCGCAACGCATTTGCTCTATAACGTAAATGCGCTCTTCCTCACCGAGATTCCCGCAAGGGGCGGGGAACTGCGGGAGGGTATCGTCGGAAGTCCGCGCTTCCTCAATCCGCTTCTCTCCCTTTCGGACGCGGACCGCGACCTTTCCGCGCTTATCTACTCGGGGCTTCTGCGTGCCACACCTGGGGGAGAACTCATCCCCGACCTCGCGAGCAGGTACGAAATGTCAGAAGACGGACTTTCCTACACCTTCCACCTCCGCGAAGACGCGACCTTCCACGATGGTACTCGTGTGACGGCCGATGACGTGCTGTTTACCATACAAAAAGCCCAAGACTCGGGACTCAAGAGCCCGAAGCGCGCCAACTGGGAAGGCGTGATGGTTGAAAAGAAAGACGCACTCACACTTACTTTGACACTGAAACAGCCGTACGCATCATTTCTCGAAAACGCCACGCTCGGCATTTTACCCAAACATGTCTGGAAAGACGCCGACGCCGAACAGTTTCCTTTTTCTCCGTTTAATCTCGAAGCTGTCGGAAGCGGACCGTACAAAGTTACCCGCATCAAGCGGAACGATTCAGGTATTCCTAATTATTTCGAATTTACCGCCTTCAGAAAGTATGCGCTTGGCGCGCCATACATTTTGCGCATCACCGTGCATTTCTACCCAAACGAAAAGGACCTGCTTGACGGGCTGTCCCGAGGCGAAGTCGAAAGCATAAACACCATTACCCCGCAATCGGCGAAACTACTGGAGGAAAAGGGGCTGCGCATTGAGCGGACTCCGCTTCCCCGCGTATTTGGCGTCTTCTTCAACCAGAATCAAGCAACGCTTCTTGCCGAAAAGCCGATACGACAGGCGCTCCTCCTCGCGACCGACAAAGACACTATCGTAAATACGGTACTTTCCGGTTACGGTGTGCCTATCGAGGACCCTGTCCCGCCCTTCCTCCTCACACATACCGACACGGAAGCGACCACGACCGAGGCGCGCCTTGCTATGGGAAACGCGATTCTCGACAAGGCAAAGTGGATACGGAATGCCGAGACGGGCATCCGTGAACGGAAAAAGGGTAAGGAAGCGCAAAAACTTTCGTTTTCGCTCGTCACTTCGGACGTCCCCGAACTCCGCGAGAGCGCGGAACTGATTAAGGAAATGTGGGGAAAACTCGGCGCGGAAGTCCGGCTTCAAATCTTCGAATCGGGCGACCTGAACCAGAACGTGATTCGCCCGCGAAGGTTTGACGCACTGCTCTTCGGAGAAATTATCGGGCGCGACCTTGACCTGTTCGCGTTCTGGCATTCGTCGCAACGCAACGACCCCGGACTCAATATCGCGATGTACACCAATTCGAAGGTGGACAAACTGCTCGAAGAAGCCCGCCGGACGACCGACCCGGAAAAGCGGACAAAGGATTACCTCACCGCCGTCGAAACCATCAGCTCAGACCTCCCCGCCATTTTCCTCTACTCTCCGGAGTTTATTTATATTCTTCCCGAGAAAGTGCAGGGGTTCAAAGCGGGACGGACGACGGTGCCGAGCGAGCGTTTCCTCGACATACAGAAATGGTATATCAGCACAGAGAAAGTATGGAACGTCTTTTCTAAAAAATAAGGAGCGGAACGACTGTATTTTTTGAGCACCATAAGGAGCACTTCCAATTTCTTTAACTTTATAAAAGAAATTCAGGTCGCTCAAAAAAAATCAATCGTAGAATCCCGCAATAGAATTTCAAGTTACGACGTCGCTTATCTGAATAAACTCTAAAGTCTAATTTTTATATTTATTATTTGCATCTTAATCAAAAGTAAAGGATAGTCCGCCCCAAAGCGGACGACCTGAAATTTCACTACAGGATGGAACCACAACGAAACGACAGAAATCGCAGACCGGGACGGGAGCGCGTATTTATCGCCCGCCCAAACGAACGCGCATTCGGACGACCGTCCGGGACAGCACCCCGAATCGCCGGAGGAATGCCTCCTCGGCCACCCGCCGGACAAACACCCTCCATGGGTACGCAAAGTACCCAAAGAACGCATGGCGCGCCAATACGGTTTGAACGGCGCGACCGACCGCAATTTACGATTGGCTCAAAGCCGAGAACGCTTCATCGCGAATCGGGACAAAACGGATATACCTCTGCTCATCATTCGGCAAGCCGTCCGGCTTCGTCCGCACTACCGCGTACAGACGGAGCTCCGCGCGCGTTCTCAGCCGTACGTCGCCCACGCCCGATGGAACATCGCCGGCCTGACGCGCACAGAGGACATCAGGATACTCCTGCCGAACGAACGGGGGTACAAGCGAAACGGTCAACTCCCATCCCTCCACTGAAGGAAGATTCCGTCCGTGTTATCTGTCTTGGAGGCGTCGAGGAAGTAGGGCGCAATATGACGCTTATCGAATTCCGCAATGACATTATCGTTATTGATATGGGGCTCCAGTTTAACGACTCGAAAACTCCAGGCATCGACTTTATCTTGCCCAATACCAAATACCTTGAGGAACGGAAAGACAAAATCCGCGCGGTATTCATCACCCACGGACACCTCGACCACATTGGCGGTATCCCCTACCTTATGAATCGCATTGGCAATCCGACAATGTACACGCGGAATCTCACCGCGCTTATGGTGAAAAAGCGCCAGGAAGAATTTCCCCATTTACCACCTCTTGATATCAAAGTAGTGGAAGGAAACGGAAGAGTGACGCTGGGAGGACTCTCTGTCCGCTTTTTCGGTGTCTCCCACTCAATCCCCGACTGTATGGGTATCATCGTAGAAACACCGTACGGCAACATTGTCACCCCGGGAGACTACAAACTCGATCACATCGATGGCGTACCGACCGAAGAAGAGGAAGCGACCTACAGCGCGCTTGAAAAGGACAACAATCTTCTGCTTCTGACCGACTCAACAAACGTGGATAACCCGGGCTTTTCGACCCCCGAGCGGCTAGTCGGACAAAACCTTGCCGAAATCGTCCGTACTACCAAGACGCGCCTCATTGTGAGCATGTTCGCTTCGCATATCGTCCGCATCGGGAAAATCATCGAGGCTGCCGAGAAGTGCAACAAGAAAGTCGCCATCGAAGGTCGGAGCATGAAGAACAACGTGGATATCTGTATCACGGCGGGACTCATCACGGTTGGAGATGGCACCATTATTCCTTCGACCGAAATCGCAAACTATCCGCCCGACCGCATTATCGTCCTCGCCACCGGCGCGCAAGGCGACGAGTTTGCCGCGCTCACGCGTCTCGCCAACAAGAGCCACAAACAACTCCGCCTGTCCGAACACGACACCGTGCTTCTCTCCGCGTCAATCGTTCCCGGGAACGAAAAAGCGGTGCAGGACCTGAAAGACAACATCGCTCGCCATGGCGCGAAGATTATCCACTACCGCACCTCGGAGGTGTACATCCACTCGACCGGTCACGGCAACCGAGGAGAGATGGAGTGGCTCCACAAGAAAATCAAATCGAAATTCTTTATTCCGATTCACGGCACGCATTATATGCTCCGGCTTCATGCGGAACTCGCGCACGATATGGGCACACCGAAGCAAAACATGGTGATTCCCGACAACTCGATGATTATTGAAATACAAGAAGGTGGAAAGAAAATCGTCGCACTGAAAGAGAAGGCTCCGAACAGCCCACTGATGGTTGATGGCTTCGCGGTCGGCGATATGCAGGAAGTGGTGCTCCGCGACCGGCAGATGCTCGCCGAAGAAGGAATGTTCGTGATTATCGCGAGCATCAATTCATCGAACGGAAAACTTAAGAAATCACCCGACATTATTTCCCGCGGATTCGTGTATCTGCGCGAATCGCAAGACCTTCTCCACCAAACGCGCATCATCATCAAGAAGACGATTGAAGATACCACTGCGGGTATGCATCCCATTAACTTCGACTACGTGAAGGATCAACTCACCGACGCGGTCTCTCGCTTTCTTTTCCAAAAGACTGCAAAACGACCGATTGTGATACCGGTTCTCCTCGGGGTGTAGGAAAATAATCAATTGCCAAGAAACAACCATCACGGAGATGTGCAGTTTTTTTGGTGATTGGGTATTGGTATTTGGTTATTCCCTTAGGGTATACTATCCGCATGCCATCCTTCCTACGGCGCGGTCTCTCACCACTTCTCACCATCTACGTGGTTGCGTTTTTTTATACGCTTCACGTCGCCCTGCCGGTCTACGTAAACTCTACGTTCCTCGCGACACTGATGTCCGAGAAATACGTCGGTCTTGTGTACGGCATCGCCTCCGTCCTCACTATTTTCGCGCTCATTCTTATCCCCAAACTCTTGAAGCTCGTCGGCGATTACTTCGCGACGCTTTTCTTCATCGTATTCGAAATAGCTGCGCTTATCGGCATCGCCTCATCGGATAGTCCGCTCCTTATCACGGGTTTATTTATCATAAGCTCGGTGCTCGTCACGCTCATTTCATTCGACTTCGACCTTATGGTTGAGGGATTTTCCAAGAACGCTTCCACGGGAAGTATCCGCGGGATGTATCTCACGTTTGCCAACGTCGCCTGGGTTATCGCCCCTGCGCTCTCCGCCGTCATTATTTCGGGAGACCAGTATTGGCGGGTCTATCTCGCCTCGGCGGCATTCTTCATTCCCGCGTTGCTTATTTTCTCGGGAAAACTTGAGCACTTTAAAGACCCCCTGTATCGGACCATTCACTTCAGAAAAGCGTGTCTCGCCGTCTGGAACAACAGAGACTTGCGGGCCATTTTCGGCGTTTCGTTTTTACTTCAATTCTTCTTTACCTTGATGGTTATCTATACGCCGATATACCTCCACGACCGTATCGGCTTCGGATGGAGCGAACTTGGCCCCATCTTTTCCATCATGCTCGCACCGTTCCTCCTGCTTGAAGCCCCACTGGGGCGCCTCGCCGACAAAGTGCTCGGCGAAAAAGAGCTTCTGATTACGGGGTTCACCATTATGGCCTTCGCAACGGGGGCGATGTATTTCTTTACCGCCAAAATCTTTATCCTCTGGGCAGGAATCCTTTTTATGACCCGCGTCGGTGCCGCAATGGTGGAGGTGATGACCGAAACCTATTTTTTCAAGAAGATAACCGCGGGAGATGCCACGATTGTCAGCCTGAATCGGACAGTCCGTCCGTTCGCTGGAGTGATGAGTCCCCTTGTCGCGACCATACTCCTCACGTTTATCTCCCTTCCCACACTCTTTCTTGTGCTCGGCGCACTGATGCTTGTCGGTATTCCCCTCGCAATCGCGCTCAAAGATACGAAGTAATCTGCCATCTACAAAAGAAAACCCGGACAGAGCCGGGTTTTCTTTTGTAGAGTTACGTTACTTGAGGTCTTCAGATATATCTTCCTCCTGCGTTTTTTCGCTATGGGAACCGTCTTCGCAATCGCACGGGGTGAGTTGCTCGCCCTCCTTTTTGCATTCTTCGGCTTGGCACATGCCGGGAGCGCTCGCCTCTCCGTCACATCCGCCGGTACAAATGAAGTGTTGCATAGAAACTGAATGATTAATAACAAATAACTGACTAACCAAGACTTTTTGTTATTCAGTTATACGTCTATTCTAACACTCCCTTTACCTTTAGCCATACCTCGACCGCATCCCTGTCCGTATCCGCAAGAATCTCTCCCATAAAGTCGAGTGTCGGTGCTTTCGTCTGTCCGCTTTTAGTAATCATTTCGTCAAACCATTCCTTATTCCCCCGCACTTCACGCTCTTCAAACGCCACCTTTTTCTCGTTCAAGAAATCAAGTACATCTCTGCACCACGGACATCCAGATTTTGTATAGATGATTAGATTCATTGTAGATACTTACTTATCATACCCTTGCGTTTTTGCCCAGTAAGGTGATAATACCATTAAATACGGCGAGGTTCTTCTCATCCAAAACAATTTAAGGAGGGCATGTTTGGGAACGGGTGTGGCACGACATAGGTTGTGCCACGCTTTTACTTTTCAGGGGACTCAAAACTCTTGGGCAAACTCTACAGTAGAATCCTATAGATTCGATTCACGAAGTGGGCAACATCATCCCTTGCTCGACACTTCCTTCGTCCGAGTACGGACTCGAAAGTATGCTGAGCAAGGCTTCGCTTCAGGGCGGAAGCTCCCCCGGAGCTTTCTCATCCCGTAATCTCACTTCGTTCGTTCGGGGTGCCGAGAATCGAACTCGGACTACATGCACCCCATGCATGCGTACTACCACTATACGACACCCCGATAGTACCTTTCAGAACCTTCGTTTGATACGTTGAACAGCATAGCAGACTGCACAAGGACTCTCAACCCTGCGTACGTGAAAAAAGTTCTCTCTTATGATAGAGTTTCAGGAAAGAGGTGCTGTTTAGTTTTGAACGTTCTCCACGATCAATAGGAATGGGCTAAATTTGAACAGCCGCAGTGCCGCCTTTTCCAAGGCGGCCTTTTTTTGACCAAGGATATGCTCACTTCCTTACAAAGGGTGGGAAAAGCGGATCGGCACCCAAAGTGTATCGGCATACTCCGGCAAGTCTGACGGACTATGTTTGTCGAGAAATAACATGCCGGTAGTAGTCGTAGGTGTAGGAAAAGAAAGCTCGACCGCAAATGAGAAAAACTCCTTAGTTAGCCCACGACTTTTTGTCTCTGCGACCCCTCGTGCGAGAATCTCCCCGTTTCCATCAACAATCCGAACGGGAAACGAACCTTCAGAAAACCAACTCCCTCGCGCCATACCGGAAATCTTCAGCGGGCTTGTCACCACACTGTTCGGTCTCGGTTCGGAAATACGGATAAGATCGTCTTTCTCAAGTTCATTACCGATATTTTCTCTAAAGACCCTTCCATTCTCCATCTTGCACTG
>SIBZ01000032.1 GCA_009694955.1 Candidatus Tayloriibacteriota bacterium
CCGGACACGAACTTATCTTTCCGCACGTGTGGCATGAGCAGAAGAAGTCCACCAAGGAATTTTTGAAAGACGCAGGTTTGGTGATTGGCGAAGTCTCGCTCCCGTCCACGGGGCAGGGAATTGAACTCGGCTGGGCGGATATGCTGAATATGCCGATTCTATTCTTGCGAAAACAGGGGGCGAAGTCTTCTTCCTCACTCAAGTATTTGAAAGGTGAATACCTTGAATATACCGATACGAGTGATTTGACTGAAAAGGTGAAGAAATTTTTAGCTTCAACAAAATAATATGGATATGGAAAGTGCAAAAAATCTACACGAGCCGATTCCTGAAGTTGACTTTCTCAGCGAAAGAGTGAAAGTTCGTTTTGAGATTGACGCTGAAGCTGCCGAACATCTACCTGAAGTGACCGCAGAGGACCTTGTATCCAAGAAAGAAAAGTTCAGGATTCTTCTTGGAGATGCAGTTGTTTTAAGTGCGAGTGAAGTGAATCTTCGGATTCGAGGCGTACTTCAAATGGAGGAAGACGAAAAAGGGTATTACGAGGAAGGAACAGAAAGCGTAAACAACATAAAACTTCTTGCGATTCAACAAGCTGTTGAAAGGTTACAATCCGTGCAGCAAGAGCTTAGAGACTTTCATTTGCTTGGAGAGGTACATACGCATCCCAACACTCCAAAGGAATTTTTGGGAACCGTTGCGACTATTCCCTCGAAAGAAGATGTTGACTCGATTGCGGAATGTTATCGCAGGGGAGTGTTGAAGTCGAATAAACCGTTCATTTTTGCAATCGCGGCTCCGGACGAAACAGGCGAGACTCAATATGCATTCTATCGGCTCGTTAAGCGCGGCGAAGAATATCTTCCGGTACATTTAGACACCGGGGCGTAAACCTATGTACGACCACGTTATTGAGTTTGTTAAAAACGCCGGAGAGAGACTTCGCGAAAAGGCGGGGAATATTCCCGATATAGGTGTAACGAAGGATTTTTTGACAGAGGAAGATTTGCGTATTGAACGCGAGTTTGGAGAGCTCATCAAGACATTTGGACCGGACCATCGCTTGTTCGCCGAAGAGGAACACGATTTTTTTGAAATGTCCGACAATGTATGGGTGATGGACCCGATAAGCGGGACAAGTATCTTTATGAGTGGTATGCCGCACTACGGCATTGTCGTATCGCACCTTGTGAAAGGGGTAGTGAAGTTTGCAATGGTCTATGACCCAGCGATGCGTCATTCGTACATTGCGGAACAAGGGAAGGGGATGTTTTTGAACGGAAATAGGCAACACATGAAGGTTATGGATGAACGTTCTCCCAAGGTCCTTCTTGTGGTTTCTCGGAAATGGAATCCACCTGCGCTGTTTGCTCGCTTTGCAGCCGCACTTACGGAGTTCAATGTATACCGGTTTCCGCTTTCCGATGGTATAAGCTATGCCTATGTCGCTTCGGGGAAATTTGACGGAGTGATAGCCTTAACCAAAGACACCTTTCCCGACTTTGCGGGAAGCCTTCTCGTGAAAGAGGCTGGTGGCATCTTCACCAACCGCGAGGGCGGGGATATCAAACCGACTGACCGTGTTTTTGTTGCGGGACATCCGAGTATACACGCAAAATTACTTCAGATTACGCAGAAGGCAGTGCAAGATATGGTACGATAATGTTATGAACGAAGAAGAAATAAAACAAAAATTAGCTCTCCTTGAGCAGAAAATAGACGCCGTATACGTGTCGGCGGAGAAAACGCGGAAATATTTTCTCGCGGTGATTATCGTCTCGGTGGTCACGTTTGTCCTGCCACTTATCGGGCTCGCGTTTGCTATCCCATCATTCCTCAAGACCCTTAATTCTTTTGGAGGATTCTAAGTATGCTTCTCAGTGCTTTTTTAACTGTCGTCATTGTGCATCTTCTCGCTGTTGTATCACCCGGGCCTGATTTTGCCGTGATTACTCGCAATAGCCTCCTCTACTCAAGACGCGCTGGGATTCTCACTGCTCTCGGTCTCGCGCTCGGTATCGGAATTCACGTCACGTACTGTCTCTTTGGGATCGGTTTGGTTATTTCACAATCAATACTACTCTTCAGTGCCATCAAGTGGTTCGGTGCAGTATATCTCGTCTACATTGGGTATAAGTCGCTCCGATCAAAACCAAAACAAGAAGAAGAGGTGACAGTGGTAGTATCGGTAAACACATTGTCTGACGCGAAAGCGGTTCGTATAGGCTTTTTAACGAATGTACTTAATCCGAAAGCCACACTTTTCTTTTTGGCATTGTTCACGCAGGTTATCGCTCCTGCGACACCGACATGGGTGCAGCTGGTGTACGGGATTGAGATGATTACCATGACCTTTGTCTGGTTCTCGTTCGTTTCCCTCGTGTTCTCAAACCAAATTTTGAAGCGAAAAATTGGCGCAGTGCAACACTACATTGAACGCGTCACTGGAGCGGTACTCATAGCTCTCGGTATAAAAGTCGCCCTCTCTTCTCGCTAAAAATTATTCCACAAAAGCTGGTTGGTCACCTCGTGGTGATAGAGAATCTCCGAATCTTTAACCACCGAGCCGAGCGCCTTCGGCGAGCGGTCTGCCGCCGCTTGCTTATGGGCGACAAACTTCTCCTTGCTGTCTTCGCCGAGAATGGTGGTCATAAACTTGCTTGCCTTAAGAAGTGAAATCGCGTCATTGATGTTGTCGGGGAGGAAGCGCAAGCGGTCGCGCTTACCCTTCTCTTTTTCCAGTTTAAAGCCTTCCAAACCGGTGCGGATCATCGTGAAGAGGACAAGATAGGGGTTGGCGTCAGGAGCGACGGAACGGAGTTCAATGCGCGCTGTCTTTTCGTTACCGACCGGAATGCGAATCATAGAACCACGGTCGATGGGGGAGACCTTAATCTGGTTTGGGGCTTCGAAGTGCGGGTCCAGACGGCGGTAGCTGTTCACTGATGAATTGAGTATAAGACAGATGTCGGGAGCGTGATTGAGGAGGCGTAGAATAAAGTCCCATGCGATTTTGGAAAGTCCGTCTTTGCCCTTTGCGTCATAGAAGATATTTTTCCCGTTCTTCGCGAGCGAAAAGTTGGTGTGCATACCGGAACCATTGATGCCGACAAAAGGTTTCGGGAGGAAGGTCGCCGTCATACCAAGGTTGCGAGCGACCTGTCGGCAGATGAGCTTGTAGAGCTGGACATTGTCGGCGGTACGCACGACTTCGGAGTAGGAGAAGTTCATTTCAAATTGTGACGGTGCCACTTCAGGGTGGTCCTTTTCGTTCTTGAATCCCATCGCGCGCTGGGCTTCCGCCGAGCGGTCTATGAAGACTCGGAGCGGGTCCATCGGGAGGGAGTGGAAATAACCGCCTGAGGAAATGAGGCGGAGTCCGCCGTTCTTCGTATAGTCCTGTTCACTGTTCGTACCCTCCACCAGAAACCCCTCGACTTCCGCCGAAGCGTTCGCGATAACTCCATCTTTTTTCCGGAGCGCTTCCATGTATGACTTAAGGCGCCCTCGAAAATCCGCATGATACGGCGTGCGGTCTGGGTTGAGGACCGAGGCGAAGAAAATAACTTTACCTGCACCGAACACATCGGCGGGGAAGTAGCGGATACTGCTCCAGTCTATTGAAAGACGGAGGTCCGATTCGCGCTGAGCGGTGAATCCCTTTATGGATGAACCGTCAAAGGTGAGATTTTCCAGCGACTCAAGTAGGAACTTCTTGTCGTAGTCCAGCATATGGAGACGCCCTTCAATGTCGGTAAAGCAGACGGTAACCGCCTTCATCCGTTTCTCTCCACGGAGGTAGTCAGTGTATTTCTTCTGAAGCTCAGCTTGCGAGAGTTTCTTCGCGTCCTCGCTTGCTTTGAGATTGAGTTCCTCCAGTTCGTCGTACGGAATCTCAAGGAAATTCTTTAATACTGTCCCCGACGTGCCATTTTTCTCCATATAAGAATAGTAAGCTTTTAATTTATGCTAAAAGTATACCTAACTAAACTAATTCAAGTCCAGAAAAAGGATCGCCACGGCTCAGTAAGATACGTGCAACGCGGATTGTCCAGAGGGCGTAATGGTTCAATAGCTTGGAATCACCCCGGGTGATTTAAGCTATTGAACCATTACGGGGGGGGGTGACGTGGCACAGATATTTGTGGTAGTGTATTTTCGGTACTTTGAAACACTTGCGGACTTCGCCACAGCAGAAAGTGTCTTTATTTCAGGCTATTTTCTACTGTGGCGGAGCTATGTAGCCGAGCCAGTCCGATAGGGCAACAGCACGACAAAAACCTTCAGCCAAGCCTGAGCTATGGTAGACATACGCGATGGTGTAGGTAGAAAAGATACAATGACAAACGAACGAGTTCTCAAAATAGTGGTTAACCTCGACGCCGACCCGAGTCCTCCGTTTAACGGGGCAATGTTCGGCTCAAATGGGTCAAAACATGCGAAGCTTGGTACGGTGGAGCTGGCATACCGTACCGTCGAGGACGAGCTTTACGTGGGGGGAAGAAGGCTCGTCCCGTTCTTTTCAGCGAGGCAACTCAAGGGATTTGCGGAAGAGGGGCACGAAACGCAGATCGAGGCTGAAGCGAATAGTCCCACCAATGCAACACTCGCGGATGTTCTGTGGAACCAGCCGGAATTTATCCCGAGGAAATTTCAGAAGTATGCCTGGTTCTTCTGGGCTACGGTTTTTAGCAATCCCGGGGGCCAACTTTTTGTTCGGAACCTCACCTGGTCCGGCCTTCTGTGGAATCGGGCGTACTTGTCGCTTGACAGCGAGTGTAACGAGTACAATCCGTCAGCGTCACTCGAAAAGTTGGACTAGGACTTTGGTCGCTCTACGTTGTACTTTTCCCTGCTTCTCACGAGGCGGGGATTTTTTATGCCACACTGCCATGCAGTAGTAGGTCAATCTTCAAGCGACCACGGTTGTTTGACACCGAATCCAGTATCCGCGTTTGCCGGATCGTCTGAGATTTAATTTCTCAAACCGAGTGATGTGTGTACACGATTCAAAAATGAAAATACTTAGTGTGAAGCGCTAGGGCATTATTATGTCGAATGCGATACAATCTTGAGAGCGATCTAAATTTCTTTAGAAATGGTACTCAGGTTGGTGTGGGGGTATACTAATCTTGTGATTTCAAAAGCGCAGGCAAGGAAAAATCTGAAAGAAGACGCCATTAGTATCGGCGTGAGTATTCTACTCGCATGGTTTCTTATTTCGTCCGGGTATCTGGCGAAACTCCTTTTGCTTTCCAGCACGGGGCAGATTGCGCAAAGTTTTATCGCGGGGATTTTCTTCACCTCCGCCTTCACCATCGCTCCGGCAAGTGTTTTTCTCGCGGGATTGTCACAGACCGCTCCGCTATATACCGTCGCGTTCTTTGGCGCACTTGGCGCCATGTGCGGAGACCTTATCCTCTTCCTTTTTATTCGCGATAGGTTAGCGGACGACCTTAAAGGATTTTTTAGAGGGAAGGCGACACGACACTTCCTCAACTCATTTCATTTAGGGTTCTGGAAATGGCTCGCACCGCTTATCGGCGGGCTGATTATCGCCTCACCGCTTCCTGACGAGCTTGGGATCTCGCTTCTCGGGCTTTCTCGGACCCGCCTCGCCGTCCTTCTCCCGATTTCATTTGTGATGAACTTTCTCGGAGTACTCCTCGTCGCCGCGGTAGCGGGAGCGTTGTAAATGTACAACGCATTTCCCTAACAAAAGAATCTTTTTGGGCGTTATATTTGACATGCACAGGCTTAAGCACAAGAAATTAGTCGTCTTTGATCTAGACAAGACTCTCGCGGAAAGCAAACAGCCGATGGACGACGAGATGGCTGAGCTTGTTCGCCGGCTTTTAGACATAAAGAAGGTTGCGGTGATTTCGGGCGGTTCATTCAAGCAATTTCAGAAACAGTTTGTTCCTAAGCTTACCTCCGGGAAACTCGAACATCTCTCACTTTTCCCAACCTGTGGTTCAGCATTTTATCGGTTTGAGAATGGAGAGTGGAAGAATGTGTATACCGAAGTTCTGCCGACAGAAGAGAAGGCGGATATTTTCAAGGCGTTTGACTCGATGTTTAAGGAGTACGGTTTTCAGATTCCTGAAACGGTACACGGAGAACTTATTGAAGACAGGGAAACACAGGTTACTTTTTCCGCGCATGGCTCAACAGCCCCACTTCACATAAAGGAAACGTGGGACCCCGACAGAAGTAAGCGTCTGCGCATGATTGAGCTATTGCAGAAACATATTCCTCATCACGAAATACGAACCGGCGGAACGACTTCCATTGATGTCACTCGGAAAGGAATTGATAAAGCATACGGTATTATCCAGATGGAAAGACATCTTGGTATTTCACGAGACGAGATTGTGTTTGTGGGCGACGACCTAGGTCCTGGAGGGAACGACCACCCCGTCATTGCAACCGGAGTCGCTAATATTGAAGTAACTGACCCTGAGCACACGAAGCGGATTATCCGTAGTATTATAGAGCCATGATCCAAAAAATTACGAAGGCGATTATTCCGGTAGCGGGCCTCGGAACCCGTTTTTTACCGGCGACCAAGGCGGAACCGAAGGAAATGCTCCCTATCGTGGATAAGCCGGCGGTGCAGTATCTCGTGGAAGAAGCTGTTGCGGCAGGTATCACGGATATTATCTTCGTCACAGGCAGAAGCAAACGAACCATTGAAGATCACTTTGATGTCGCGCCGGGACTTGAGCAGGCTCTCATTGAAAAAGGAAAGGTAAAGGAGGCGAAAATCGTGCGTGATATTGCAAACCTTGCTCGCTTTGCGTACGTTCGCCAGAAGGAGCCGAAAGGCGACGGCGACGCGATACTCACCGCTGCCCACCTAATGGAGAACGAGGTAGTCGCGGTACTCTTCGGCGATGATCTCATGCTCGGAAAGACTCCTGCGTTGAAGCAGTTGGTGGAAGCGTACGAGAAGCACGGGAAATCAGTGGTTGGACTTGCGCAGGTTCCGGACGAAGTCGTTCCTTCCAAAGGAGTGGTGAAGGCGGACAAGGTGAATGGAAATTTTTATAAGATACATGAAATTGTCGAGAAGCCGGCGCTCAAAGACGCACCATCCAATCTTGCGGTGGTAGGGAAGTACATCATTACCCCCGATGTTATTCGAACGTTGAGAAACGTGAAGGTGAAAGAAGGGGAAGAGCTTCGTCTCGCGCATGCACTCGATGTTGTCGCACGGAAAGGTGATATGTACGGAGTGGAGCTCGAAGGCGAATGGCTGGACTGCGGTTCCAAAATTGGGTTTCTCAAAGCGACAGTCCGGTTCGGGCTTGAACACGCTGAAACGAAGAAAGAATTTAAAGAATTTCTCAGATCCTTGTCCGCATGAGAATAACCAAACTCGGGCATTGTTGTTTAATCATTGAGGAAAACGGAGTCAGGATTATGACCGACCCCGGAGCGTATTCAACGTTGCAGAGTGAGGCGAAAGACATTGATTTTATTTTCATCACCCACGAACATCATGACCACCTCCATATTGAGTCGTTGAAGACCGTCCTCACAAATAATCCGAAGGCAAAAATTGTGACGAACAAGGGAGTGGGGAAATTGCTTGATGCAGAAGGTATCCCGTATCAGTTATTGGAGCATGGCGGAGCGGGGGAGTTTAGCGGTATACACGTGGAAGGTTGTGGAGAAAAACACGCGGTGATTTACCAGGAATTCGGGCTGGTGCAAAACACCGGCTACTTTTTCGCAAACCGGTTTTTCTACCCAGGTGACGCGTTCTATAATCCGCAAAAACCGGTTGAGATTCTGGCGCTTCCCGTAGCCGGCGGATGGGTAAAGATTTCTGAAGCGACAGATTACGCGAAATTACTCAAACCTAAAGTTGTGTTTCCGGTTCATGACGGCGGGCTGAAGATTTTTGGAGGAAATCACGCCATTCCCGAGAAGTTTCTCCCTCCGGAAGGTATCACGTTTACGGTTATTTCGGTCGGAGAGACCCAGAGTTTCTAGCGCTTCGTGAAAGTGCTATCATTGCACCAGTGTCTATGTTCGGTATACTCAACATCGTCATTCCGTTCATTGTAGGCCTGTGTATTCTGAGCGTACCCGTTTTTGTCGTTGCTGGCGGGATACTCTTTCTTATCGCAAGCGAAAAAGACGTCGTACGAGAAGGCGAAGTGGAAGAAACGGGCGTGGTGGACACTGGCAACCCCGCTTGTCATTATCTGTCTGCTTGTTATTCTGGGGGGTCTCTCGCAAATTATTCATAAGCTGTAACCCACGTTATATGCATTTTTTCGAAACTGTGAAAGAAAGCCTGTATTCTCCGTCGCTGTACGCGAGTTTGCCTAAGCGCCCGCTCGGAGCGTCGGTGAAGTACTTTTTCCTCCTTTCGCTTCTGTGTACCGCTGTCCTCCTCCTCGTTGACGGCAATAAGGTTATGACGGACGTTGCTGCATTCCGTGATTCGTTTATTACCAAGCTGGTTTCCGCGTACCCTGAAGACCTCGAAATCACCGTGAAGAACGGAGCAATCACCTCAAACAAACAAGGAGAGTTTAAAATACCGTTTCCGGTTGCAGAAAATACGGTCGAGAAGCCGGAACGGGCGTATTTGGTTGTGATTAATACGGATGAAAAGTTTACACTCGAAAAATGGGAAAAAGCCAATACTCAAATCTGGGTGGGGAATGACCTTGTGGCGTGGGTAGACAGCAAAGGGTTTAAAATGGGTCCGGCTTCAGAGCTTCCCGAGGGAACGCTTAATCAGGCACTCATAGACAAGTATTACAAAATGCTTCTTCCGTTTCTCGCGTGGCTTCCCGCAGCCGCGCTTGTGGGTGTCGGAGTTGTGTTCTTTTTCAACTTTATCCTCCACTTCTTCTGGGCGTTTGTTCTTGCAGTACTTGTCCTCATCATCGCGCACAACCTCAAGAAGAAATTTTCTTACGGCGATGCGTACAAGGCGACCTTGCACGCTATGACCATCGGTTTCCTCCTAAGTATCCTAGAACAGTTCGGAGTCCCACACGCGCCGTTTGTCTTTAGTGTCCTGGCGCTCGTTGTCGCGTATGCCAGTCTTTCTGGTACTCCCGCGGAGCATATCCCCGCGGCCGTTTCCTAACAGGCAGAAAGACCGCACACAAAAAAGAGCCCCACAGGGCTCTTTTTTGTTGCTACTTGAAGCTTGACCAGACCGGCCTCATTGAGAGGTAGATAAGAGCTGCTGGGAGAAGCGTAAAGACGACCCCCGTCACTGTTTGGGCAATCGTGCTGTAGTCGAAGAAAATGGAAACAATCATCGCTCCGGCAAAG
>SIBZ01000033.1 GCA_009694955.1 Candidatus Tayloriibacteriota bacterium
TTGACGGGTTTGGGAATGGGTGTAGGATAAGACTATGTCTCGTGGAACAATCCTAACCGTCGTCAGCGTCATTACTAGTCCAACCTCCAGAGTTGGTTTTTGAGATTGTTCCACACTACTAACGATTTCAAAGATAAGCTCCGGAGAATCCCTCCGGAGTTTTTCGTTCATGTGAACGAAGCCGTTTGAAAATTTGGTTTGCCAAAAATGTCCGAATCTACCTATGAAATATGGAAGCAAAGCCTATTCAGATTAACGTTCCGTTGCAGAACGGCCTTCTCCCCGCCATACAGAAGGACGCCGATATATTAATGCGATTTGTTCCGATGCATTTCGGAGAAAGTCATCGTTCGGTGCATTTTCCTCTTCAAGCTGGTCCGGAGAGTCCAGTCTCCGCTGTCTGCGTTCTCTACCCGATTCAGCAATTTCCTCGAGCGGGGAGACAGTCTGTTGAATCGGTAAAGCAATGTGGCGCTCGGGAGGGCCTACTCCCGGTCTCTATGCTTATCGCCCTGTCACTTATTTACTGCCATAAGGAAGCACTGGGGACACGGCGCATCATCTTCACCATGGATGAACCCTTCATTGTGTGTGGAAACGGGAAAGATATTTTCCCCGCCACGCTCAGATGGGATGACACCGGTATGGGACCGGAATACCCTATGCCTGTGCAAGCCGGACCATCAGATATGTTCGGGTATCCTTGCGAGGTGGGGAGGTTTGACCTCTTTCCATCTACGGAACTTCTGTCGCACATCCCGCGTGCGAAGCGGTGGTCATGTCTTCATCCTGAACTAAAAGTGGTTCCGGTTACGCATGACTGCTCACGCGAAAGTTTCGCTGTATTCATGAGGCCAGCCTAGCTGGGTGCTCAATGTTGTTCTTTAACCTCCACAATGCCGAGGCCCCGACTGCAGTCAGTCGGGCCTTTTTCTTTTCCGTTTCTTTCTGTTATAGTCTCGGGATGCAATTTCATAAAACCATTCTCAAAAACGGCCTGCGCCTTATCGTCGTGCCGATGAAAGAAAGTCCGACCGTCACCGCGATGGTGCTTGTTGAGGCCGGCTCAAAGTATGAGACAAAGAAGATAAGCGGTATCTCACACTTCCTTGAGCATATGTGTTTTAAGGGGACCCTGAAACGGCCGAAGGCGATTGATATCGTCAAAGAGCTGGATGGCATCGGGGCGCAGTACAATGCGTTTACTTCGCAGGAGATGACGGGCTACTATGCGAAATCCGACAAAAAGCATTTTGATAAAATACTTGATGTCGTTTCCGACATCTACCTTCACTCCACGCTTCCGAAAGCGGAAATGGAAAAGGAGAAGGGGGTTATCGTTGAGGAAATCAAGATGTATGAAGACCTTCCGCCTCGGCATATTCACGATGTGCTGATGGCGCTTCTCTATGGAGAGGAGCCGGCGGGCTGGGATGTTGCTGGAACGCCGGAGACGGTGAAGGCAATGACTCGCGCGGATATGTCGGGATATCGGAAGAAACACTATGTGTCCGGTGCAACCACAGTCGTTGTGGCCGGGGCTGTTGACCCGAAAGACGTCGAAGAAAAAGTGTCGCGCGCGTTTGAGGCGATGCCGAGCGGAAAGAAGTACGGCAAAACCGGTGTGAAAGAAAAGCAGGACAAACCGGAAATTGCCATCGAGTTCAAGAAAACCGACCAGGTACATCTCGCGCTCGGCATCCGCACGTTTGATTTGTATCACGAGGACCGTTCGGTGATGCGCGTGCTCTCTTCGGTGCTCGGCGGTGGGATGAGCTCGCGCTTGTTCCAGAAGATGCGGGACGAACTCGGCATTTGCTATTACGTCGGCGCGAGCCACGAAACGTTCACTGACCACGGGTTTCTCGAAATTACCGCCGGAGTGCCGGCGAAGCGCCTCACCGAGGCTCTGTCCGCGATTCTTGAAGAAGTGCGCCGGTTCAAAAAACAGCCCGTTTCCGCCGAAGACCTTGCCCGGGTGAAGGAATACTTAGCTGGGAATATGTACCTCGGTCTCGAATCGTCCGACTCGCTCGCCGACTTTTACGGCTATCAGGAAATTATGCGAAAGCCCTTGCTCCGGCCCGAAGAAATAATCGCGAAGATAAAAAAAGTTACCTCTGCGGATATTTCGCGCGTCGCCGGTACCTACCTTATCGATGTCAATCTTAACCTCGCGCTTATCGGCCCGCTCGCGAACAAAAAGGAGTTGGAGAAACTGTTGCACCTATAGGTGCAATCCCTAATTCACCTAATTACCTAATTTCTAATAAAATGTTAAAGGGTCGAATAAAGAAGGGCTTTTACGTCAAGCCTTTTAAGCATTTTTGCATTAAGAATTTTATTAGGTGAATTAGAAATTAGGAATTAGAAATTCCTGTAGCCTGTGTTATGATGTGAAAAATGCCCAAAGATTCCCCACAATACATCTCCATAAATACGGGAACACTGGTCAGGACAATGCTCGTTGTCCTGTCTTTCGGGTTGCTTTTTTATCTCCGGAGCGTCCTGCTTGTGGTGCTGACGGCGGTTGTGATTGCTTCGTCCATCGAGCCGTTTACGGTCTGGCTTCAGAAGCTCCATATCCCGAGGCTGATTGCAGTTATCGGTATCTATATTATGCTCGCCGTTTTGTTTGTTGGAGTCTTCTATTTCTTCGTACCATCCTTGCTTTCGGATACCGCAGGCTTCCTGCGCGCCATACCCTCGCTTCTCGATACGATTCCGTCTCCCATCACCATTGAACCCGCTTCGGTTTTGCAGGGTGCAAATCTCGCACAGACGCTCTCGCAGGGGATCGAAAGCACCACTCAACCATCTGCGCTCTCCGCGGTCTTTACCAACCTCTCGCAAATCCTCGGAAGTTTCGCCAATGGGTTTTGGGATAACGTCGCCGTCGTCTTCGGCGGTATCGTGCAGTTTATGCTTATTGTTGTCCTCTCGTTCTATCTCGCCGTGCAGGAGGACGGCGTCGCCGCGTTTCTCCGTGTCGTTACGCCAGAACAGCAAGAGGCCTATATCATCGGGCTCTGGAAACGCGCTCGCCGGAAAATCGGGTACTGGATGCAAGGGCAGATCTTCCTCGCAGTGCTGGTCGGCGTATTTGTGTACCTCGGGCTGACGATTGTCGGCATCAAAAACGCATTGTTTCTCGCCGCGTTATCCGCTATCTTTGAAATCATCCCGCTCTTCGGTCCGGTACTCGCCGCGATTCCGGGTATCGGTATCGCGTACGCGTCGGGGACAGCCATTGCCTCCGCCGGTGTCACCTCCGCCCTTCTGGTCGGAGGAGGGTACATCGTCATTCAGCAGTTCGAGAATCACCTCTTTTATCCGTGGGTGGTAAAGAAAATCGTCGGCGTCCCTCCTATGATTGTCATTCTTGCGCTTATTGTCGGAGCAGAGCTCGGCGGATTTTTGGGAATCCTGCTTTCCGTCCCGCTTGCCGCGACACTGATGGAATATCTGGATGATGTGCAAAAAAGAAAGCAGAGTACTGCTTAATCCCGAATCAATCTCTAATGAAAACTCGAATATTCCCGAAGCAATTTCGGGAGGATCCGAGATAGAATTCGGGATTGATGAGCGAACATGAAAACTTTTTACATCACAACGACGCTTCCGTACGTAAATGCCGACCCGCATATCGGTTTTGCGTTTGAGCTTATTTCGGCCGATATCATAGCGCGGTATAAGAGACTTTCGGGTGACGAAGTTTTCTTCAACACTGGCACGGACGAACACGGGACGAAGGTGTGGGAGAAAGCGAAAGAAGAAGGGAAGGACACACAGACCTACGTGGACGAATACGCGGAGAAATTCAAGAAGCTCCGGGAACCGCTCGGACTTCTTCCCGATGTTAATTTCATCAGAACCACCGACTCGCACCACAAACTTGCGGCGCAGGAATTCTGGAAGCGGTGCGCCACTTCGGGAGATATCTATAAGAAGAACTACCGTATCAAGTACTGCGTTGGATGCGAACTTGAAAAGACGGAATCGGAGCTTGCAGACGGCCGTTGTCCTGTGCATCCGAATCTGGAACTACAGGTGATAGAGGAGGAAAATTACTTTTTTAGGCTCTCAGGTTATCAGAAAAAACTACTCGCATTCTATGACGCGAATCCCGATTTTGTGGTTCCCGCGTTCCGTCTTAACGAAATCCGCTCGCTCATCAAAGAGAAAGGGCTTGAGGACTTCAGTATTTCGCGTCTTAAAAGCAAGATGCCGTGGGGAGTGTCGGTTCCCGACGACAACGACCATGTGATGTATGTATGGTTCGACGCACTCGTGAACTATATTTCCGCGATTGGTTGGCCAGACCATTTGGCTCAGTTTGAGAAGTGGTGGCCGGTCACGCAGTTCGCGGGCAAAGACCAGGTTCGTCAGCAGGCGGTGATGTGGCAGGCGATGCTTCTTTCTGCGGGTCTCCCACCATCCAAACAGATTGTGATTCACGGCTTTATCCAAAGCGGAGGGCAGAAGATGTCCAAGTCGCTCGGTAACGTGATTGACCCGCTCGCGCTGGTACAGGAATATGGCACGGACGCGCTCCGCTTCTATCTCGCGCGGCATGTACATCCGTTTGAGGATTCAGACTTTACGGTGGAAAAGTTCAAGGAGGCGTACAATGCCGACCTCGCAAATGGCATTGGTAACCTTACCAGCCGAATTATGAAGATGGCTACTGACCATCTTAGTACGCCCGTTTCTGACCCTAATCCCGGGAGCCCTCTTCCTTTCGGATTCACCCAACATCTTGATACATTCAATATTCAGGCGGCAACCTCATTTCTAACTGAATGGGTGACTTCGCTTGACCAGAAAATACAGGAAACCGAACCATTTAAACTTGTTAAGCAAGACAAGGAAAAAGGAAAAGCAATTATCATCGAATTAGTTAAGGATTTATTTGCCGCCACGCGGATGTTTGAACCGATTCTTCCCGAAACTGCGGCGAAAATACAAACGCTCATTGCGGGAAACAACATGCCTTCAGCCCCCCTTTTTCCCCGAAAGTAACGTCTCTTTCCCCCCCCTCCTCTCTCCTCCTCAGTTGAGGAGGAGTACCCAAAGGGGGAGGTGGTGGTGTTTTCTTATATCATGCGCACAGTTCATAATCTTACAGAAATTGTCGCAAAACGAAGAAGTCTCCGGAACAACCTTACCCCACAGGAAATCATGTTGTGGGCGAGATTAAAAGGGAAAGCTCTGGGTGTTAAATTCCGCCGTCAACATAGTATTGGTAGATATATCGTTGATTTCTGTTGTCCCTCAGCACAGTTAATTATAGAACTCGACGGTTTTCAGCATGGAGAAGAAAGTGCAGAACGTTATGACCAAGAAAGGACCAATTATTTGCAGAGTCTCGGTTTTAAAGTTCTTAGGTTTTGGAATAATGAAATTAATGCTAGTCTTGACAGCGTTCTTGGGAAAATCTTAGAGGAAGTAAATCACACCACCCCTAACCCCTCCTCATCCGAGGAGGGGAAAAAGAGGGGGATATAACTATGTTTAAATACATCGACATCCACTCCCACGTCAATTTCTCCGCCTTCGACGCCGATAGGGAGGCGACCGTTAAACGCGCCCTCGATGCGGGGGTGGCGATGATAAACGTCGGTACTCAGCAGGATACGTCAAAAACGGCAGTTGAAATGGCCGAAAAGTACGAAAATGGTGTCTTTTCCATTATAGGACTCCATCCGGTTCACACCGGTAAGTCTTTCCATGATGAAAAGGAACTCGGTCCTTCCTTCGCCTCCGACTCCGCTAAAGCTTCGCCGGACATGAAGGTTGTGGAGGGCAAGGAAGGTTTTACTTCCAGAGGGGAGACATTTGACCCCGGCTATTACCGTGAGCTTTTAATGCACCCAAAGGTAGTTGGAATAGGGGAGTGCGGTCTTGATTACTACCGTTTGGAAGAGGACAGCGAGCAGAAACAAAAACAGGCTTTTTCCGCCCATATCGCGCTCGCGAACGAGACAAAAAAGCCACTTATGCTCCATGTGCGAAGCGGTTCGAGCAGGTCCGCGTATCGCGAAGCACTCGACATATTGAAACGGGAAGCAAAGGTGGGGGGTGATTTCCACTTTTTCGCCGGTTCGTGGGAGGAAGCCCGTGAAATTTTAGACGCAGGGTTCAATCTTTCGTTCACCGGCGTTCTCACGTTCGCGCACAACTACGATGAGGTTGTGAAAAACGTTCCGCTCGACCGGATGATGTCCGAGACCGATTCTCCTTACGTCGCTCCCGTACCCTTTCGCGGGAAGCGCAACGAACCGATCTATGTCCGTGAGGTGGTGAAAGCCATCGCGCGAATCCGTAATGAAGACGAAGAAAAAGTGCGCGCGCAACTTCTCAAAAACGCCGAGACATTTTTTGACATCAAGCTCTCGTAACTTTCTTATCCTCCCTTTCCTAAAGGGAGCACTGCATTCTTATGCAGGAGGGATTTTTTAAAATCCTCCGGTCTCGACGACTCAACCACCTCCTTTAGAAAAGGAGGAATAAAGAGGGGAGAGTAGGGCAAGGAGATTTGCTCGTTCGTACTTTCGTATTGTTTACTCTTCAATCAGATGTTCTTCCGCAAGTTTATTCTCAATTGATTTCGCACTGCTTGTTTCCACGAATTTTTTATAATCATCTCCGCCTTTGAATTGTTCGAGTATGATGCCCGGCTTCAGAAGTTTGTCCCACCGGTTTTCGAGCGTGTAATCGGACAAGGAAGAAAACGGGTAGCTCGATTCCTTTCCGCGCAACTCGCGGATGCTGCGAGGGTTCCGGTGGATATACGCGGAGAGGTGAAGCAGTTGGTCGTTGCCTTTTACACGGACAAGCTGATAGGGCCCTTCAAATAAGTGCCCGGTCTTTTTGTGCTTAATGTTGAAATATTTCGTATACGCGTTCAGCACCCGCTGGAGGTACTTTGAAACGCCCGTATCCTCGCGCGCGAGCACTGTGAGATGAAAGTGGTTGTTCATCAAACAAAAATTCACGAGCTCAACGCGACGATGGGGAAGAGCGGCGGAAATTTGCTCTCGGTTTGCATGTAAATAAAACGAGCCGTGCTTTTCAAAGATGCTGGAATGGTACTCGTTGTTGGAAAGAGGGAGGGGAAGTTGACAGTACAGCAACAAAAAAAGGAAGCGGATTTTATCCGCGTTTTCAAGAAATATTAGCTCCTGCCGGACACCACGGTTATAGAGGTGGTAATAGTTTCCCGCCACCGGCTTCTCTTTGCGCATCATAAAGACAGTATAGTCAAAAGGCCTATTTTAGGCAACATCCGATGTTGCCTAAAATGTGGATAACTGCAGAGGGTGGCTATAGGAAATGATTGTGAAACAGGGCTTTTGCGGGAAACGCCCATTTTGACTACCTCCTACGACGCTCAAAAAAGCGAAAAAGTAAAACCCTTATTTTGCTTCATATTTTTGGAACCGGTTTTGTCTGCCTCGGCAGGCGAGATGCTATCTCGGCATTCGAGATACCCTTGTGTATCCACACTTTTTTGAGAATTGACGTCATATAATTACCGCATCACCGATATGACGATTCAAGACCTCACATTCGACGGGAAAAACTTCATTCCCACCAAGAAGGCGGTTGAGCTTTCCGGTTACAGCACCGACTACATCGGCCAGCTCTGCCGTGGTGGGAAGCTCGAGTGTAAGATGGTGGGTCGCTTGTGGTATGTCGCCGAGGATTCGCTCAAGAATCATCTTAAGCTGATTGAAACGCTTACCGCGCTCCGAAATCGAAATCCCGTTCAATTGGCCGAATCGGCACCTCTTCCTATATCGCAAAAAGTTGTGCCTCAGGTTCTTTCGGAACAGCAACCGGAAATTCCGGCGGAGGCGAGCGAAAAGCGAGTTTCTAAAACCGATATCGAAAAAGCAGTTGTGCCCGTTCCCGAAGAAACTCCGGTACATACAGTTTCTATTCCTGCTCCTGCTCAACCGGCAGTTCCTCAAATTGTTGCGGAAAATATTCCGCAGGTGAGCGCTCCTCTGCACCCAGCGAATGTGATTTCTGCTGTCGTAGCGGACGAGGCGTCGAAGACGAATAGTTCGCGTATCCGCACGAATGATTTTTTGAAAGCAACATATGCGCATGCAAGCGCGCGCATCGCGGACAAAATAAGCGAAGTACTTCCGATACTGCAGAGTGTCGCGCAAGGAAGCGCACACCTCCTCCTGCACGCCACCTCGATGCCCGGGCTTCGTTCCGTTTTACTCACGGCACTTCTTTCCGGCGGACTCTTTTTCGGCGGAATGCATCTCGCGACACTTCCCGCAACCGCACAGCTTCTCAGCGATGTCCGGGCGGAAGCGGAAATGGTTCGTGCTGATGTTGCCGAACGCGTGGAGACATTTCAGACGCTGTCGTTCGCAACACTCGATACGCTTCGCACGCGCGTCACGGATATGGCGGCATCGGTTAGAGAGACAGGTGCTCTTGTCGCGGGTGTGGTGTACGAAACTGTCGATACACTTGCGGTGTATGCGGAATCGTACGGCATAGTGGTGCGCGAGCAGGTCGGACTCGCAGTAGGGCGCGCTTCTGATGTGGCTCGCCTTGTGCACGGCAGAGTTGATATGTCGGTTGAAGAAGTATACTCGGGGACGCGTACTCTTACGGAGGTAGTGGGAGAGCGGGCAGGGCATATACAGCAAGAGTTTGCGGGAGCACTGGCGAGCGCGGGAGAGTACGTTATCCCTCTCGGTGAACGTCTTGATGAGGGAGTGCAGGCAACACTTGGTTCGTTCAAAGAATCGTGGCCTTCACAAACGGCGTCTCTCGGAGGATTGTTTGAAGCGGTACGGACAGGATTCAGACGATTGGCACTCGGCGTCTATACGGGTATTTCCAAGGTTACAGGTGGTTCCGACATAGAGCTTGCTGTGGCGCCTCCGGCCGTGGTCTCTCAGATGACTGATTCCTCCTTGGTAAAGGGTGTACCGCCTTCGGAGGCGGGGAGGGATTTTTCAAAATCCTCCGCTTCGGAAGACCTCGGCACCTCCTTTAGTAAAGGAGAAACGGGAGGCCAACCCCCCACTCCCATGTACCTCTCTTCCGGTCTCTCTTCTTCAGACGTTGACGCAAGGCTCGCCTCCCTCCAAGCTAAACTCTCACAAGACATCGCCTCCGTCAGCCGTGCTACCACGGAAGTCCGTAACGTCACCGAGCACAACAGTA
>SIBZ01000034.1 GCA_009694955.1 Candidatus Tayloriibacteriota bacterium
TGACAAGTCAATTCAACAAAAATGGCATAATTCCGCACATAGTTGACAAAATGGCTTTATTAGGCTATCTTATGAGCTACAAATGCCGCCAGTTTTTATGGCATTTAACCAACTATGGCTCTAGAAAAGGTGCTAAAGGAATACGGGCTCAAGGAAAAACACGCGAAAGTCTACCTCGCGTGTCTTGAGCTTGGGTCCGGTTCGGTACTCAAAATCAGTCAAAAGGCCGCCCTTCCCCGTTCGACCACCGAGGTTATCTTAAACGCGCTTCAAGAAAAGGGCTTTGTATCCTCGTTTAAGAAAAAGAACGCGAGATATTTCAGCACCGAGGACCCAAAGAAAATAATTTCGAATGCCAAGGCGAAAGCGGAGCTACTCGAAAAAGCCTTACCGGATTTTCGTGAACTGTACGCGCGCTCAAATGTGATTCCGACCGTCCGTTTCTATCAGGGTAAAGAAGGTATACGAACGGTTTTCAGTGAAATATTGGAAGACAAGCCAAAAGAACTGCTTGCCTTCAGTTCGGTGGACGACCTCTTTGACCTTCTTGGAAAAGAATTCACGAACTTCGTACAAAAGCGCGGGGCGCTCGGCATACGTTCGCGCGTTATTTTACGCGAATCGGAAAAGGCGTGGGAACGGGTCCAGTCGGGAGAAAAACAGCTTCGGCAGGTACGACTCATCTCGCAAAGCTACGAACATTCCGGTCTTACCTATGTCTGGGGCAACAAAATCGCCATGATATCCCTCAAACACGAGTGGTCAGTACTTATTATCGAAAGCGAGGAACTCGCCAAGTCGCAAAAAATGCTTTTTGAAGCGCTCTGGGATTCGCTTCCGGTTCCGAAGCAAAGCTAGAGTTTATATTCGCCTACAAATCCCTGCGGACGATAGAGCATGAGGAGGATGAGCATGAGACCGTAGACCGCCTGACGCGTCTGGGCCGCGATGTCGGCCGGAAAGCCGACGAAACGGAGCGCTTCGGGAAGGAGTGTGAGCACGACCGCCCCGATGACCGCTCCTTTATTCGAAGCTAACCCGCCGAGGATAATAATGGAAATCATAAAAATCGATTCGGTTACTGTGAAGGTGGAGGGGTCAACGAAGGTAATGTAGGAGGCATAAAGTGAACCGGCCACGGCGGCCATGCAGGCACCAATAACAAAGACGGCAAGTTTGTAGTGAACCACTCGGTAGCCGAACACTTGAAGTGCTTCCTCATCTTCTCGAATGGCTTTGAGGACGCGGCCGAATGACGAACGTTCAATAAAGCGGGCCGCAAAAAATACGAGGAGTAGGCACGCGATGGCGAGAATGAGAAATGAACTGTTGCTAGAAAACGAAAATCCGAATATTTCCGGACGGGGTATTCCCGGAATACCGAGCGGACCACGAGTGAAATCCCCCCCATTGATAAGTATGCTCCAGACAATGACGTTAAATGCGACTGAACCGAGGGCGACAAAGTCTCCCCGAAATTTTGATAGGACTCGCCCGATAAGCAGACTGAGGACGCTTGTCAGCAACATCCCGACAAGCACCGTAACAAAAAAATTAAGGTTGGTACGCGTGGAGAGTATGGCGGTTGTATATGCGCCGAATCCGAAAAAGGCCGCGTGCGTGAGCGAAATAATGCCCGTATATCCCATGACCAAGTTGAGCGACAGAGCGAGTATCGCGTAGATGCTTACCAAGACACCGAGGTGAATGAGGTATTCCATAGTATTAGCGGGGGAACATGCCTTGCGGGCGCCAGGTTAAGAATACGAGTAGCACTACGAACACAATCGTGAGCCTCCATTCCCCCGCAACTTTCCAAATGCCGAAATTCTCAACGAAGGCGAGAAAAAATGCTCCCGCGATACCGGCATAGACATTACCGATGCCGCCGATAATCGCCGCGGAAGCGGCGCTAAGGAACCAAGGAAGTCCCATAGTCGGCTCAATGCCGGTATCAAGGCCGATAAGAATACCTCCGAGGCCGCCGATGATACCGCCAATGAAAAAAACGATACCTATCAGATTGTCCGTATCGATGCCGATTATTTTTGAAACCTCCTCGTCGTCGCTTATCGCAATGATTGCTTTACCAAACCGGCTGCCTTTGAGAAAAATAAGAACGATAAGAGAAAGCACGAGGGCAATGCCTGTCGTAATTACCTGGAGCTCTGTCATCGTACCGCCCCACAGTTCAAGAGTTTGATTGGACGTGAGAATACTTGAGAGCCCCTGAAACTGGCTGGTGAAGATAATCGCGAGTATCGCCTGCAAAAAGAACAGGACGCCGAGCGATGCGATGAGGAGTATGGCGCCGGATGCTTTGCGCGCACGGAGAGGTCGGTATATCAATTTATATGCAGAGAAACTCACGAGACCGGATACAAGAAGCGCTACAGGAATACTGAATGCAAGCGAAAATCCGAGTTTCGATGAAAGAAAGAAAACGCCGTAACCGCAAACCGCGGTGAGCACGCCATAGCCCATGTCGATAAACTTTGCCGTACTGAAGATGAGGTTGAATCCGAGCGCGAGAATGGTGTAGATGGACCCCGCGATGATGGAGTTGGCGATAAGTTGGGGAACGATATCCATACAATACGAATTACGAATCGGTACGAATAGAAGAAAGGACAAGAAAACTGTAGCACCGAAAACTGGCAAAAACAAACTCGTTCCGATGCGCATCGGAACGAGTTTGCTCTACTACCTACTACCAGCTTCGCTTTAGGTGAAATAGTCGTAGACTACTGATATTTTTCTATCTTTCCCCCTTTCACGACCTCTACGGTATGTCCGCCCACGCGGTCGCCATTTGTGCCGATAGTGACACTACCCGAGGCTCCTTTCCAATCTATGACGGTTCGAGACCATGCGGCGATCTTTTCACCGTTATAGCCGACCGCTTCGATTGCCGCTTTAATCATGTAGACTGCGTCATATTCGGTCTGGCCATACGCTTGGAATGGAAGTTCCGCGCCGAACTTTGTTTTGTAATCTGCTGTAAGTTTGGCAAACTGCGCGTTATTCGGGTCAGCGCTGAACTCCGCGGTAAGCGCTCCCTCAAGAAGCGTCTTGTAGGTACTGATTACTTTCACATCACCCGCAGTTGCATCGTTGATGATGATAGCGGGCGACCACTTGAGGTCCTGAATCTGCTTGAAAATTCGCTCCGACATGGCAGGCGTCTGTGTGTCGACAAAGAGAGCGTCGGCCTTAGCGGCCTTAAGCTTGGTAAGCTGTGAACGGAAGTCGGAGTTGGCGGTTGAGGTTTCTTCTTTGACAATGACGCCTCCCGCGCCTTCAAACGCCTCCGCGAAGGCCTTGTACACTCCGAGTGCGTAATCGGTCTGCTCCTGAATGAGCGCTACTTTCTTCCAACCCTTCGCTATTGCCGTATCGGCGAGTGCCTTACCCTGTGAGGCGTCTGAAGGATAGTTTCGGAAGAAATACGGACTGATTCCGGTAAGGTCGGGGCTAGATGAGCCTGGAGAGAAGAGCGTCACCTTCGCCTCAGCCGCAACGGGAGTCGCCGCGATTGATTCACCACTACAGAATCCCCCCAGGATTACCTGCACTTTATCCACATTCACGAGCTTCTGCGCGGCGCTTGTCGCGTCTTTGCCGTTACACTTGGAGTCTTCAATGATAAATTCAAGCATTCGGCCACTCACACCTCCGGCGACATTTATTTCATCCGCCGCTATTTGGTATACATTGCGGGCTCCTTCACCGTAAGATGCGGCATCTCCGGTGAGCGGGAGAATAACTCCGATTTTAATCGGTTCTTTCACTACCTCCTCTTTTTTCTCCTTTCCCTTGTTGCCGTAGACGATGAGTCCGCCAACAATGAGGACTAATATGACGAGCCAAATGGCGGTCTTTGCCACCGATGACCCGTTTCCTTGCGCATCTGGTTCCATCCCGCAGTGAAATTTCAGGTCGTCCCGTTTTTTGCGGAACTATCCTTGATTTCGATTAAAAACTAATTAAACAAAGTTACTTCTACTCACACCTTACACCTATCGCTTAATCCCGAAACCTGAAATTCTGCTACGGGATACCATACACTGTAAGTTCGTCTTATGCGAGTGCTTTTCGCTCGGTTTCGACAACTTTTGTGGAAGATTTCGCACACAATTTTCACTACGTGGAGAAAAAAAGCGAGCAGAATCCCCGAATAAAAATTGAAAAAAAACTGAAGTAAAAACCTGTTTCCATACTAAGTACTCCACTGACAATTTGCAAGTCCGGACGTTATACACAATCGTCATTTTCCGCTGTCAACTATGCGCTATACTGAAAGGTATTAGTTATCATATCTTCCATATGAAGCAACATGATTTTGCGTTATTTTCGGGCAGTCTCTTTCTTATCATTGGCATCGCGCACCTCGCACGCGTGGTGCTCGGATGGAGCGTTCAAATTGACGGATGGAACGTACCCGTATGGTGTTCGTACGTGGCCGTACTCGTCGCGGGATACCTCGCATTTCACGGCCTGAAACTCTCCCAAAAACGATAGAAAGTTCGCCTTCCCTAACCGTCCGTAGATATGCTAGAGTAGCGTCCTCTATGTTGTTTTCGTATATCAAAAAGCCGACCGTATATATAAGCGTTATCGTTATCGCCGCTGGTATCGCGGGCTATTTCGCTGTGGGTTCTTCTAAAGGGGTCGCGGGAGAAATAGTAACCGCAACCACGGGGGCTATCTCCGACGAGGTATTTATCACCGGTACGGTGGAAGCGGCACACAAAGTTTCGCTCTCGTTTGACCGCGCCGGTTCCGTCAGAGCGCTCCCCTATCCGGTAGGGGCAACGGTGCAGGCCGGTAGTGTTATCGCCTCGCTCAAAAACGAAACCGAACAGGCGTCGGTCGCGGAGAGCAAGGCATCGGTCGCGATTGAAGAAGCAAATCTCGCGAAAATTCTGCAAGGCACGCGGGAAGAAGAACTGAGGCTGAAGGAATCGGAGAAGCGCCAAGCCGAAGTGTCTCTTCAAAACAGTACGAGTAAAACGCTTTCCATTCTTACCGACGTCTACAGCGCTTCGGAAGAAGCGGTGAACCGATATGCCGACCCGTTTTTCTCGAATGACGACACGGAAGTTCCACGCCTGACCTACCGCTCCGGCACGCAGGAAGCCTACGACGCCGAACGTGACCGTCTTAAGGCGGGTACCAGCGTGAAAAACATTCAGAAGGCAGTGCAAAAAGGAGATGATTCGATACCGGTTCTTGAACAAGCCGTAACGGATGCCCGCGTCGCACAAAACTTGTTTGTCACGCTCGGTCTCACCCTCCGAGACGGAAGTTCACTCGACGCGACAACGCTTGCCGATTACCGATCGCGAGTTACCTCGGCGCGAAGCGCGCTTACCACGGCTATTTCCTCGGCTCAAGACCAGGTAAACAGCCTGCGCAACGCAGCCGCGGAGCTTGACCGCGTATCGCATACGCTCGAGCTTGCACGAGCGAAAGCTACGCCGGAAACAGTGCGGGGGGCCGAGCAAACCGTGCTTCAAGCGCGGGCGAAACTCCGTAGCGCGGAAGCGTCCCTCGAAAAGACCTTTATCCGTGCGCCGTTTAGCGGACAAATCTCGTCGAAGCATACCGAGATTGGTGAAACCGTATCGAGCGGAAGTCCGGTAATGGAGTTTTTGGGCACGAGTGCCTACACCATCGAGGCGAACGTTCCGGAAGCCGACATCACCAAGATTGCACAAGGCGACAGCGCGGAAGTCACCCTTGACGCGTATGGGGACAATTTCACCTTTCCGGCACGTGTTATCGAAATTGAACCTGCCTCCACCGAGATTGAAGGAGTTTCAACCTACAAGACCACATTCTCGATAGAGAACGTGACGAAAGGAATCCGGTCCGGAATGACGGCAAACATCACTGTAAAAAAGTTGCTAAAAGAAAACGCACTCGTTATCCCCGTCCGGGCAGTGAGCACGGAAGGAGGAGTATCGTTTGTGCTCCTCTCTCTTCCCGACGGTACGACAAGAAAGACGGAGGTCTCACTCGGTAGCCGGAATAACGCACGGGAAATTGAGGTGCTGAAAGGAGTACGAGAAGGAGATACAGTGGTGATACCGGCAGCGAAATAACCATTCTGAATTCTCCCTTTCTTAAAGGGAGTACTGCCTTCTTAGGCAGGGAGGGATTTTGAAATCCTCCGCTTCGCAGACTCGGCACCTCCTTTAAGAAGGAGGGATGAAACATGAGCTTAATCCAAATCAACAATCTTTCCAAAACCTACCTCGATAACGGCGTCGCCACCGACGCGCTTAAAGGGGTAAGTCTTTCCATCAATCAAGGGGAATTCGTGGCGATTATGGGGCCTTCCGGCTCCGGTAAATCAACGTTGCTCCACATCTTGGGTTTTCTGGACCGCGAATCTGGTGGCGAGTATCTGTTTATGGGAGAGAGGTTCTCTTCCCTCCCCGATGAAAAGCTCGCAGAAATCAGAAATCAGAAACTCGGTTTCGTGTTTCAGTCGTTTAATCTTCTCCCGCACTTCACGGTACTTGAAAACGTGATGCTTCCGCTTCTGTACTCACGTGTACCGGAATCCAAGTGGCGGGAAAAAGGAGAGAAAGCCATTGAAGCGGTACAGCTTTCGCACCGGCGTGATTATCCGGCCATCAAACTTTCAGGAGGAGAAAAACAACGTGTTGCGATAGCGCGAGCCCTCGTGAATGACCCGAAGGTCATCTTCGCCGACGAACCGACCGGAAATCTTGACTCAAAATCGGGACAGGCAATTATGGAAATACTGGAGAAACTGAACACCGCGGGACGGACGGTTATTCTCATTACGCACGAAACCTACACCGCCGAACACGCAGGAAGAATTATCAGGTTGCTGGACGGTAAAGTGGAATCAGACACGAAAGTGGAAAACCGGAGGAAAGCGAAAGAAGGTTTTGTTAAATGACATTTCTTAATGTCATCCCAGCGGAAGCTGGGATCCAGGATTAAAATGCTGGATTCCCGCTTCCGCGGGAATGACAAAAATTACTATGACATTCAAGAACAGTTTCAAAACCGCCCTCGGAGGTTTACATTCCAATAAATCCCGCTCGGCGCTCACTATTCTCGGTATCGTCATCGGCATCACGGCAATTATGCTCGTGCTCTCGCTCGGAACCGGTGCACAAAATCTCATTTTGGACCAAGTACAGGGTATGGGTTCCAAAACAGTGGTGACCATCCCCGGCCGGCACCCGAGCGGACCGTCCGATTTCGCCAACGTCTTTCTGGACTCGCTTAAGGAACGCGACCTGATGAGTATTCAGAACAAGTCGAATGTCCCCCATGCGGAGGACGTGATGCCGATTGTGTTCGGCTCCGTCCGTCTCGCCTATCAGAATGAAACCTATCAGGCGACCGTGCTCGGCGGGGGCAATAAGGAGAAGGACGACATTTTCAGCAAGCTGTTCGATGTGTACGCGGATCAGGGCGCTTTTTTTACAGCGAATGATGTTCAATCCAAGGCAAGTGTCGCGGTTATCGGAGATAAGGTGCGGGAACATCTGTTCGCGGACAGCGACCCGCTCGGCAAGAAAATCCGCATCAAAGATAAAACATTTCAGGTCATTGGTGTCCTTGGGAAGAAAGGGCAGGTGTCATTCTTTAACTTTGACGATATGGTGCTGGTTCCCTACACCACCGCTGGGCAATATTTGCTCGGCAGAAAATACTTTGACCGAATTATCGTCTCCGCCGATAGCGAAGACACGATTCGCGCGACCGTGGAGGATATCAAGCAAACCATTCGCGCGAACCACAACATTACCGACACTACAAAGGATGATTTCTTTGTGGAGACGCAAGCCGACCTTGCGGAACGCTTGAAAACAATCACCACCGCACTGAAGCTTTTCCTTTCGGGAGTGGCCGGTATTTCACTCTTCGTAGGCGGAGTGGGCATTATGAACATTATGCTGGTCTCTGTCACCGAACGGACGCGTGAAATCGGCCTGCGGAAGGCCGTCGGCGCAACCAACCGAGATATTTTGACCCAGTTCCTGTGTGAAGCGGTCATACTGACGTCGCTCGGCGGACTTGTCGGCACCACGCTCGGCTCGTCACTCTCCTTTATTATCTCGTTCATCATCGCCAAATTCGCACTCGCCTCGTGGAGTTTCAGCTTCCCGTATCTCGGCGCCGTTCTTGGTCTCGGCGTATCGGTCATTATCGGGCTCGTCTTCGGTCTCTACCCAGCTCGCACCGCCTCCCGCAAAGCGCCGATTGAAGCATTGCGATACGAATAATCAAATGTGGGCGGGGAAGAATGTTCTTCCCCGCCCCGCTTGTCACGAAACCTACCGCGAGGAGGTTGCGCATCGAGAGCTTTCCAAAGCTTCGTAAGTGGTAGTTGTGCCAGATACTGCCTTGCTTCCGATAGCGCCCGTTTCCGCCTGTTTGATTTCCCGAGACACTTAGAGGATGTCCCATTTGTTTTCATTTTCCACCTCCTGTTGAGGGTTAGAACTTGTCCTCTCCAGGATACACCTATTCGACCGCCGATATGCAAACAAAAAGCCCCGAGTCTTTCGAC
>SIBZ01000035.1 GCA_009694955.1 Candidatus Tayloriibacteriota bacterium
CCGAAAAATGGTGGCTCCGCTTTTTTTCCACTTCCGTCGGTGTGTCCGCCTTTCTCGGTATCTATGGACTTCTTCAACTCGCGGGTAAAATCGTCATCAACCAGGGAGGCGTGCGACTCGACGGCACGTTCGGCAACGCTGCGTATTTTGCCGGATATATGCTCGTCCATATCTTCCTCTCACTGTTCCTCTTGTGCCGTCACAAGGTCCCGCCGTTTGCGAAATGGCTATACGGGGGAGCCCTCGTCCTCCAGACCGTAACACTCTACTATACGGCGACCCGCGGAGCGGGAGTAGGTCTCGTCGCGGGACTGTTTCTTTCGGTACTTCTTGTTGCGTTAGGTGAACGGAAACATAAAGAACTCCGCGGTACGGCTATCGGCGTCCTCATATTCCTCGCTCTCTTTGTGGGAACGCTCTACATGCAGAAAGAAAGCGCGTTTGTCAAAACAAATACAGTGCTTTCCCGTTTTGCGTCCATCTCCCTTGATGCGGCTAAGCCCCGCTTTATGGTATGGGGTATGGCACTCGAAGGGTTTAAGGAGCGCCCCATCCTCGGGTGGGGACAGGAAGGGTTCAACTACGTTTTCAACAAATACTACAACCCGGATATGTGGACGCAGGAGCAGTGGTTCGACCGGACGCATAATATTTTCTTCGATTGGCTCATCTCAGCGGGCATTTTCGGACTTCTCTCGTATCTCATGCTGTTCGTGTTTCTTCTGTGGTACCTCTGGGTGGGTTCTGCGGACGACCACGTGGGACATTTTTCGTTTACCGAGAAATCAATCCTGACAGGACTGCTTGCGGGGTATATGGTGCACAACTTTTTCGTATTCGATAATCTCATAAGCTATCTACTCTTTTTCTCGCTCATTGCATTCATACACGCGCGATACGGGAAGCCGTTCTCCTCGCTCGAAAAGGCGCCCATGCTTCAGGATGAACAGGTACTTTCCACCGTTGGAGCGTCACTTATCGTGGTGCTCCTCGCGGGTGTCTACTTTCTGAACATTCGTCCCATCACGGTGTCACGCAATCTCATTGATGCGCTCAGGCAACAACCGAATGGCGTCACTGAAAACCTTTCCTTCTATCGCAAGGTGTTCGGAGTAGAAACCGTCGGAACGCAGGAAGTTGCCGAACAAGCAATGCAGGCCGCGGCCAATGTTGCGAGATCCCCGAGTGTTCCCACGACGGTAAAAGAAGAATTCCTCACGTTTGCTATTCAGGCGATGAGCCGGGAAATCGCCCGCGCTCCCAACGACACACGACTCCGTATGTTTATGGGAGGGCTCTTCAACGGACTCGGCAGGTACCCCGAGGCAACGCTCCATCTCGAGAAAGCGTATGAACTCTCGCCGACGAAGCAAACGGTCGCGTTTGAACTCGCGAACACGTATCTCAACACCAATCGTCAGGCCGACGCGTTCACGCTCGTAAAGCGGGCGTTTGAAAGCGCTCCGGAATTCGAAAAAGCGCGCACTGCCTATATTACCGCCGCCATCTACTCGAAAGAATTCGCTCTGGCGGATGAGCTCATTGCGTCCAGTACCGAACCCGGTACGCGTATCGACGAACGTCTTGTGAAGGCGTACTTCGAGAACAAACAATTTGCCAAGGCCATCTCTCTCTTGAAACTGAGGCTTGAGAAGAATCCAAAAGACCCGCAGACGCACGTTTCGCTCGCCGCCGCGTATCTCTCGAACGGTAATCGCGCCGAGTCGATTCGTGAACTCGAAACGGTCATCGGACTTGACTCCAATTTCAAAAAGCAGGGTGAGTACTACATAAACGAAATTAAAGCGGGGCGGAATCCGTAGGAAACACGGAATCGGCTCGGAAATTCTCAAGTAGCGCTTCTTTGTGCTATACACCTTGCCGATATTCTTTGAGGAATGTCGGCATCGGGGTATACTTTTCCCATGCTCAGCATTCTTCTGCTCACCGCTAGCACTTTTTTCAGTGAAGTGGGGGCTTCTCTCGGTAAGGAAGAAGTGTCCCATCGGAAAGAAACGATTTATACGTACGGGTTTCTCAGCCTCGTTCTGAGTACGCTCGTCTTTATCGGCATTGCGGTTCTGAGGGGAGAGTTTTTGTTCTCCTCAGGCTCGCTCCCGACGCTCACGCTCCGCATCGTTCTCGAAATTGTCCAGTCCTACGTTTCGATTAAAGCGATTACCATCGCGGACCGGAGTACGTTCGGATTTCTGCGGGTCCTCACCATACCGCTCCTGCTTATGGTCGACCTCTCGCTCGGATATGTGCTCACTCCAAACGAGCTCATCGGAGCCAGTCTCCTTACGGTAAGCCTCTTGTTTCTGTTTTTGAATCACGGTCTCCGGTATAAAGGAATCGGATTCGTGCTGTTCTCCGCGTGCAACGCGGTGCTTACCGTTTCATTGTTCAAATACGATGTCAGCCATTTCAATTCCGTGGAGGTTGAGCAGGGAAGCGTGCAAATAATTCTGCTCCTGTTCTTTATGTATATGGCGTGGCGGACTACGCGGAAAAACCCGATTCGCCTTTTGGTAAAACCACTATTCCTCTTTCAGTCGGCTTCCCAGGCGATTGCCGGAGTACTCTCGAGTTTTGCGTATCTGTATATTCCCGCCTCGGTTGCGATGAGCATCGACCGTTCTTTGTCGGTGTTCTTTTCGATGTTTGCGGGCAACCGGTACTTTCACGAGAAGAAACTGGTTCAGAAGTTCGTCTCGCTCCTCCTCCTTATCATCGGATTCGCGTTTCTCGCGGGGTTCCCGTGGTAGCGGAAGGTATGTGATGCTCGGCCACCGGACGCCCCAAGACCTTGCTCTTCCTCTGTTTTTATGGTATGAAGATATCGGCGTTCTTTGATGTATCTATCTTCAGAACGCACGATAAAAAACCTCACCGTTGAAAGGACTGAGAATGAACGTGGATATTCCGACATTGGTTGCCCTTGTGCTCGCAAGGGCAAGAACAGACACAACCGCACCTGACCCGAAAAACCTCCGGGTCGGATGGCGAACCGATCAACTGCTAATCGGCGACATCGACACACTGATGTGTTATGAGCGCAATGACCCGGGCGCGTACGCTGAAATCGGACGTCAGGTGCTTGCTCAAGTACATGACCTTCCCGAAATCGCGGCACTCTCGCGTCTCGCGATTTTTCGCGGAAAACGACTTCTACCGGTGTCTGACCCGCGCAAGCGGAACCTGCTTGAAATGGTGGGGGAACTGGAAACCTTCATCGGGACCCTTCCGGCAGGGACAAGGAAGGATCGGTGTTCCGGGCTTTTCCACTACCACAGGGGAGTTTTCTTCAACGACTACGGTTGTTTTGCGGAAGCGGCTAAAGCTCAACATCAAGCAGCCGATGTGGCAAAGAAGGCAGGCGATGTACCTGGAGCCGCAATCTCTTCGTTTGTCGCTGTTGTGTATGAACTCAAAGACGCGCTGTGCTTAGGGGTGGCGGAACGGATTGAGACGGGTTTTGCCGAATTGCAGCACCAATACCCGCTGCTCATTACGGCCGTGAACGGCACGGCATTTGAAGTTTCGTGGGGGCAAGGGAATGCACATCTGCACCTCCTGGAGGCTTCTGTCTGGCTGGACCAGGATTCGGAAGAAATGGATACCTGGGCGAACACGTTCAATAGTGTCGCCGAGAAATTGGGCTCTGGGTGGAAAGACCATTTGGATTTCATCCACGCGGTTCAGCTTCACCGGAGTGGAGATATGAGGGCAGAAAATGCCCTCACGGTAGTTGCGACGACCAGCAGTGTCGAACTACGGGCCACAGCCTTGCTTATTTTGGCACGACGGGCGAAAAAAGAAGGAGACGAAACAGGAGCCAGAGGAATGGTTGAAAACATGTCCGAGATAGGAGTGCAACACCTTCGTGCGATTGCGGCGCGATTGCTCGAGTAACGTCCAAAGTCTTCGTGCGCTTGTGCAAATTGGTTGTTCGCAACCGTTTGCACAAGCGTTTTTTTGTACTAGTATTGGCATACGCATGAAAATTCAGGAACACATTTCACTTAAAGAACTGACGACGATGAAAATCGGCGGAACCGCCCGCTATTTTTGTTCTGCCTCGACTCGCGAAGAGGTGGAGGAAGCTGTTTTGTTCACACATGGAAAGAAAGTCCCCGTCATCGTGCTCGGCGGAGGCTCCAACATACTCATCGCGAGTGGCGAGATTAACGCGCTGGTGCTGAAGATTGAAATAAAGGGAATTGAGTGGGCAACACACGGAACAGACATGGAACAAGTTGTTGTCGGTGCGGGAGAGAGTTGGGATGGTCTCGTCGCGCGAACTGTGGAGAAAGGATTCTGGGGCATTGAAAATCTTTCCGGTATCCCCGGCACGACGGGAGCCGCGCCTATTCAGAATATTGGCGCGTATGGGACGGAAGTAAAAGACACGATTCTGTGGGTGGAGGTGTTTGATATCGCGGCGGGGAAGCTCCGACAACTGACGAATGCCGAGTGCCGGTTTTCGTATCGCGACAGCATCTTTAAGAAACCCGAAGGGAAGGCGCTTATCGTAACACGGGTCGCGTTTGCACTTAAAAGAGGCGGGACGCCAAATCTTGAATATAAAGATTTGAAGAATCATTTCGCCGGAAAAGAAACTCCTCCACTCACGGACATACGTAACGCGGTTCTTGAGATTCGGGGAAGAAAGTTTCCCGACCTTTCCGTAGTGGGTACCGCCGGTTCGTTTTTTAAAAATCCGATTATCCCAAAAGAGAAGTTTGATACGCTCAAACAGAAATTTCCCGACCTGCCGGGTTTTCCTATGGGGAATGACGTAAAAATTCCGCTCGCGTGGATTTTGGATAACGTCTGTAATTTGAAGGGCGCGACGGACGGGAATGTAGGCATGTTTAAAAATCAGCCCATCGTGCTCGTCAATTTCGGCGGAGCGACATTTGAAGAAGTGATGCTGCTCGCGAAAAAAGTCGCCGATTGCGTCCGAGAAAAAACTGGAATTGATGTTGAGTGTGAGGTGCAACAAATAAAATAAAAACGAAGAAAGAGTTTTCCGCACGTGTCCCCACTTATCCACACATGATTGGAATTACCTATTGTATTCATTCGTGCTGATGCGATAATTAAGGAGGTCGATTAATTCTCATTGCAAGCTAATCTAAGAAAAGAAATACGGCTGACGCGATGTTCTCGATTCAAACTGTACGGACTCTTTTCTTTTTAAGACTATGGCAGCAAAAAAGCGCAAGGCGACGAAGAAGCGCAAGACGGCGAAGAAAGGCAAGAAGCGCAAGACTTCGAAGAGCCGACGATAACAAAAAGCTCCTCCGATTCGGAGGAGCTTTTTGTTGGAATCCGCAGTTGTCGATAACAGTTGTAGTCTGAATTCTCCCTTTCTTAAAGGGAGCACTAGAGTCTTCGAAAGGAGGGATTTAAATCCTCTGGCCTCGCCGACCCGGCCACCTCCTTTAAGAAAAGCTTGCAGTCGCAGACTGGAGAAATAGAAGACTTCGTCATTCAGTCATAGGTTATTCAGTTATACGTTATTTATGCTAGTATTGCCCCATGTTCGACCGCATAAAGAAACTCTTTGGCGATGCAGATACGGGGAAATTGAAACCGCTCTACAGGAATGTTGAGCGGATAAACGGCCTGGAGGAAGGACTGAAAAGCCTTTCGTCGGAAGCACTCCGCACGAAGACGGCTGGCCTTAAAGAACGTTCGGCAAAAGGAGAATCGCTTGACGACTTGCTTCCCGAAGCGTTCGCGCTTGTTCGCGAATCGGCTCGAAGAACGCTCGGAGAAAGGCATTTTGACGTACAACTTCTCGGAGGCCAGGTACTGCATAACCGCGGTATTGCCGAGATGCGCACCGGAGAAGGCAAAACCTTGGTTGCTACGCTTCCCGCGTACCTCAACGCCCTTGAAGGGAAAGGAGTGCACGTCGTCACCGTCAACGACTACCTCTCCCGCCGTGATGCGGTGTGGATGGGACAAATATATAACCTCCTCGGATTAACGGTCGGAGTTGTTAACCACGATACCTCTTTTTTATATGATGCGACTCATGTTTCGCCACCGAACGCTGATCGAGGAGGAATTTCTAATTCCGAATTTCTAATTTCTAGTAAGAACCCAAACCCCAAATCCGAAAAAGAAAATGAGAAAAAAGACAAATTGGACGAAAAAAGAGACCAACTCGGAAGCTTCAAGGTTGTGCACGAGTTTCTGAAACCCTGTACCAGACACGAGGCATATATGGCCGACATCACGTATGGCACGAACAACGAATTCGGATTTGATTATCTGCGGGATAATTTGGAATATGATTCCGCACGGCTCCGCCAGCGCGACTTCAACTACGCGATTGTCGACGAAATCGACTCCATTCTTATCGACGAGGCGCGCACTCCGCTGATTATTTCCGCGCCTACGGGAGATTCAGAAGACCTCTATGGCCGGTTCGCGGGTATCGCGCAAGGACTTGAGAAAGATACCGACTTTACGGTTGATGAAAAGCAAAAGGCCATTCAGCTCACTCCTGTGGGTATCGAGAAGGCGGAGCAAGCGCTCGGCATCGGGAATATCTACACGGAGAAAGGCATCAAGTATGTACATCACCTTGAAACGGCGGTGCGCGCGAAGGCACTCTTTCAACTCGACAAAGAGTACGTTGTCCGAGATGGAGAGATTATCATCGTGGACGAGTTTACCGGACGTATGATGCCGGGACGGCGCTGGAGCGAGGGACTGCATCAGGCGATTGAGGCGAAGGAAGGAGTGAAGGTACAAAAAGAATCTCGCACGTTCGCGTCCATCACGTTCCAGAATTATTTCCGAATGTACAAAAAGCTCGCGGGAATGACGGGTACCGCGAAGACCAGCTCGGAAGAGTTTTACAAAGTATACGGTCTCGATGTGGTATCCATCCCGACGAATAAATCCATCGCCCGCAAAGACCAAAACGACCAAATCTTTCAAACTGAAAAAGGGAAGTTCAAAGCCATTGCGCGGAAAGTCGCGGAACTGAACAAAACGGGCCAGCCTGTCCTTATCGGCACGGTGTCCATCGAAAAGAACGAAGTGCTTTCCGAGTATCTACGCACCGTCGGCGTGCCTCACGAAGTTTTGAACGCAAAGAACCACGAGCGCGAAGGAGAAATCATCGCCCAAGCGGGACGCAGGAGCGCGGTCACGGTCGCAACCAATATGGCAGGACGTGGCGTCGACATTAAATTGGGCGGTAATCCGCAAACGAAAGAAGAGGCGGAAGCGGTCAAGGCGGTCGGAGGACTGTTTGTTCTTGGCACGGAACGGCACGAAGCTCGCCGTATCGACAACCAGCTCCGCGGGCGTTCGGGACGCCAAGGCGACCCGGGGGAAACGCAGTTCTTCGTCTCGATGGAGGATAGTCTGATGCGCGTGTTTGCCGCCGATGCCATCAAGAGCGTGATGAACCGTTTTAAGATTCCGGAAGACGAACCAATCGAAAACCGCATCATCACCCGCTCACTCGAAACAGCACAGACAAAGATTGAAGGTTTCAACTTCGATGCGCGCAAGCACGTCTTGGAATACGACAACGTACTCAATCACCAACGCGGTGTGGTGTACGAACGCCGGCGCAAAATCTTGCTGGGCGGACAGGCTGAAGTGGACGAGTATCTCGCGTTTGTCGGCGCGGGGAACGCGGAGTTTGAAAAGGCGGTGGCGGGCAAGAAAGCGCAACTTGGGGCGGAGTTCTATCCGGCTATTCAGCGCCTCATTCTCCAGACCATTGACCTTTTCTGGGTTGAACATCTTGAAGTGATGGACTATCTTCGCGGAAGCGTGAACTTGCGTGCGTATGGTCAGCGCGACCCGCTTGTCGAATACCGGAAAGAAGGGTTGAAGATGTTCAAGGAGATGGAAGAAAATATTCTCACGCAGGTGCAGAATGTCCTCCCACACGCCGGGGGTGCTCCGGTCATGCAGGAGCAGGTGCGGTTACAGGAAGTGCACGAGCAGGCGCAGATTATCGGCTCGGGTGACGAAGAGTCGGACGCTGTGCATCAGGGAAATGTTGTCCGCTCTGCTCCAACAAACCCCGACGGTTCACGCATCGGGCGCAATGACCCGTGTTTCTGCGGTTCCGGTAAAAAGTTTAAAAAGTGTCATGGAGCGTAATCTTTTTCTTACCTCCTCACCTCTTTAGAGGGGTGAGACGCGACCTTAGAAGCGTTGCAAGACCTTGAGCGCTCCGTCTTCGGAGAGAGCGAAAGGTGTACAGCTTCGGTACGAAGGATTGAGGTGGGGTGAGAATATGAAAGAAAAAGTAAGTAATCTTCCGC
>SIBZ01000036.1 GCA_009694955.1 Candidatus Tayloriibacteriota bacterium
AAACCTGAACTAAAGATAATAATCTATGAATGACAGAGACTTCGGAGCGCTCACTGTTGTGGTGTTGCGCATTGCCCTCACACTAAAACAGAAAACCGACGATGGAAAACAATTCCTCCCGTTCGGAGAGTATGCGGCCGCTGAAATCCGGCAACTTGCTTCAGCAACGAAACTGGAAGGAGAGAAATTAGTATCTTGGTTACCGGTTGCACTCAACTTGGAAAGCGAAGACAGAACGCTGCAACAAGCCACCACTATTCTTCATTACTGTCCCGAGGATAAGATGGGGCACGAGCTGACTGTTCTGACGAAGCTTGTTCTTGCCCATCTGAGCGAGGACCGGCCGTGCCCGTTTATGAAAGGAGAGCTGCAGGCAAACCTCTTTATATTCGCTGACATGTACCGACCCACAACAGCGTTCGAGGCACAGGAGTACTCCGAAAAGTTCATTGCGGAATATACTGAAGCGCCCGTCCCCGCTTAGGAAGAAGACGATAACTTGTGCAGAACCCTGCGTTGTGAACCAACGCAGGGTTTTTTTTACCTCACTTCCCACCCCTCATCTTTCACAGCGGAATAGATTTTTTCCATAAAGCCGTTGACTTCTTCGTCCGTAAGAGTCTTCTCAGACGATTGGAAGATAAGACGGAATGCGAGGGATTTCTTTCCATCCTTTGAAAATTCGTCAAAGAGTTCCGGACCGCGGACGACAAGTGAGCCTGCGTTTTCTTTGAGTATCTTCCCTACTGACTCTGGGGTCGTCTCGGGCGAGACAAACAGCGCGACATCGCGAGCAATAAACGGAAAGAGGGAAAATGATGTAAATTTTTCGGTCTGCGGGGACGGAATTGAAATATCCCACTTTGTCGGCTCTGAAAGTTTCTCAAAGACACCATCAAGCACACACTCAAAAACTCCGTCCTTATTCTCCCCCGTTACCGACACTCCGAGTGCATCCGATACCGTTTTAATACCGGACTCTAGAATACCCACTATTTTCTTCTTCGGACCGGCAACACCGAGCGCGAGCGCCGTCCGCTCACCGTCTTTTGTGAAGATTCTCCCGATTTCAAAAATGCACGTCTTGTCATCTCCGAGAAGTGGCGCATTCAGCACATTCACTTTGAGGGCTTTTTCAAATCCTCCGCGTAAGTTTTCGCGCGCATATTTTTTATCTTCCGCGAGCGGTTTTTCTATCGCCACACTTCCCTTTTCATAAAACGACGAGGTCATCACTTCAGAAAAGCCCGCATTCACCAAACATTCGCGGATTTTCCATTCGTAGTAAAACGACGTAGGAATTTCGGTGACATTGGAGTTCGGTGGCACAACTGACTGTATCTTGTCGTAACCAATAACACGCGCAACTTCCTCGACTATGTCTTCGGGGATCGTGAGATCAAGCCGGAAATGCGGAACAGTGAGCTCCAGCGTTCCATTCTTCTCACCGCCTTCGATACCGAGCCGCTTCAGAGCGGAAAGAATTTCCGGCACGGCAACCGAAAAACCAATGCGAGAAATGATCGTATGTGCTGAAACCGAAAGTAAACGAGGTGCATTATTGGGAATGTCTATAAGTATCATCTCGCTCGCTTTGGTATTATTTGTTCCGGCGTATTCAACAATCATGCTCGTGGCGACCTGTACACTCTCGGCTGCATAGAGCGGAGGTACACGGTTCTCAAAGCGTTTTGAAGCATCGGTCCGAATACCAAGCTTTTGTGATATCTTGCGAATGTAGGTTGGATTCCAGTTCGCAGCTTCAAGAATAACTTCGGTCGTTTCCTCGGTAACACCCGCACGGTTGCCACCCTTGATGCCAGCGAGAGCAAGTGGCCCGTCATCATCAGCGAGCACAAAAATGGACGAATCAAGCTTGAGTTCCTTGTTATCCAAGGTGGTCATCGTTTCTCCCGCTTTTGCGGAGCGAACAACGATCGGACCTTTCACTTTCTTAGCGTCGAAGGCATGCATCGGCCGACCAATATCGAACATGACGAAATTTGTGACGTCAACAATAGCACTAACGGAACGTTGTCCGAGTGTAGCAAGAAAGTCCTGCATCCATTTCGGCGACAGGCCATTTTTTAAATCGGTGATGCGACGACCGGCAAAGTGCGTACAGATTTCATTTGCCTCAACCTTGATCTCGGGAAGCGTTGCACCAGAAGACACGGCTGTTTTCTGCCATTTCGGGACTATCGTTTCGAGCTCAAGACCTGCCCCAAGCTCATAGGCAATACCTCGATGTGAAAGTGCATAACAGGCACGGTCAGGAAGCACCTTTAGGTCCAAAACAGTATCATCACCGATTTTTTCCACTCCTTCCATTTCAAATGAAAGTAGTGTCAGACGCTCCCCCACCTTTTCCGGAGTAGGAAGCTTCTCTTTGAAATATGACTGGAGCCAGTTGTAGGAAATTTTCATGTCAGAACTGATTTACGAGACGAAGGTCGCCGTTATAAAACATCCGGATATCGGTGATGCCGGTTTTGAGAATCACGAGACGGTCAATTCCACAGCCGAACGCGAATCCACTGTATCCTTCCGGTACTCCCGCCGCTTTAAGTACATTTGGATGAATGAGTCCTGAGCCGAGCATTTCGAGCCACTTGCCTTTATACTTCATATCAACTTCCGCGGATGGTTCGGTAAATCCGAAAAAGCTCGGACGAAAACGAATCTCAACGTCCGGTCCGAAAAATTTCTTAAAGAAATATTCCAGTACCCCCTTGAGGTGCGCCATACTCACCTCCTTGTCCACATACAAACCTTCAAGCTGGAAAAATTGCGCTTCGTGAGTCGCGTCCGTGGCTTCATTACGAAAAACTTTCCCGGGTACCACGATTTTATACGGCGGTTTCATTCCCGCCTTAAGCTTATCCATCATGTATCGAATCTGAACCGGAGAAGTATGAGTTCGCAAAACCTTTCCATCCACTCGTGGCTTGACCCAGAACGTATCCTGCATATCGCGCGCTGGATGGTCTGCGGGCATGTTGAGCGCATCAAAATTGTACCATTCTGTTTCAAGCTCTGGTCCTACAGCTATCGCGAAGCCCAGCTCCTCAAAGATGGAACGAATCTCAAAAATCGCACGAGAGATGGGGTGGATGTGTCCTTGTGTCTGCTTCTCTGTCATGCGCTCCATTTAATCATAAAAAGCCGTTCTTTGGAAACGACGGATGTACTGGATTCCCGCTTCCTCGGGAACGACAGAAATTTGAGTGAGCCGCCCGTCAGATTCGAACTGACGACATCCACTTTACAAAAGTGGCGCTCTACCAACTGAGCTAGGGCGGCAACCCCTACAGAGTATAAGAGGTGCGAAGACCTGTCAAAACCCGTAGTGAATCTTGGCATCGGCTTTGGCCTGCCCCGACTTTCGTCGGGACGATGCAAAAATCTACTACGGGGTCAAAATCAGAGGGAGTCTGATTCCTCGGCTTTCTGCTCCGTCTTCTCGAGCACCGTCTTCAGATGCGTCGAGACTCCACTTCCATGGCGGATATGCAGACGGCGGGTGCGCAAGTATCGGTTGAGGTGTGAAGCGAGCGCGTGCACGGTCGAGTCAAACGTCGCTACGGTTTTGTGAATGGCGGTACGAAGCCAAATGATGCCAATACGCAGTCCGGTAAAGGCGAGCTTACGGCCTCGCGCGCGGTAATGCGCCCAGACTTCGGTAAGTATCGGGTCGCCAATGCGCCGGATATGGTGAAGCGGAGTTTTCGTATCTCGGGTGAGTTCAAGCGACTTTAACCCGAAGAGAGTGATAAGTCCCAAGAGTGAAGCGCCGAATACTGCCGTAGACCAAATCATAGTGATTAGGAGCGGTTACCCGCAGCATACCTCGCGAAACGGGACACCTCGATTTTCTCGCCGAATTTCTGTATCGCGCTTTCAATGAGATTGCGGACGGTCTGGTCGGGATTCTTGATGAACGGCTGTTCAAGCAATACTTTCTCGGCAAAATATGAATTGAGCTTGCCTTCAAGGATTTTTTCCTGCATTTCCTTAGGCTTGCCTTCCACCTCTTTCATCAGCACTTCTTTTGCGCGCGAAAGGGTTTCTTCGCTTACATCTTCACGTTTGACATACTCAGGCTTTGAGGCGGCGATGTGCATCGCGATATCATACGCAAGCGCTCTAAACGCTTCGTTACCCGACACGAAATCCGTTTCGGAAGAAAGCTCCACGAGCACACCGACTGTGCCTCCGTGGTGGATATACGACGTTACGGTACCGGCTCCGAGTGTCCGGTCGGATTTCTTCGCGGCAGCATCGGCACCCTTACGCTGGAGTATCACTTTCGCTTTTTCAATATCGCCTTTTGCCTCTTCGAGCGCTTTGCGACAGAGCATCACCGATACCCCCGTCTGGTCGCGAAGCTGTTTAATGAGTTCCGTTGAGATTTCCATGAAAATCGTAAGTAGCTAGTAGTAAGTAGTTGGTAGTTAGTAGCACCGAGTAGTATAGCAAAAAGTAGCAACGTTTGTCGTCTTGCTACGTACTATGTTCTACGTACTACTGACTAACGACAGTCTTTCCGCTTTCGTACGCGGAAACAATGCGTTCCACGAAATACGCAATGCTCGCGCGAGACGCGTCATTGCCAGGAATCACATAATCCACTTTTGAGAGGTCACAGTCGGAGCTCGAGAGTGCAATCACCGGAACACCCTCTTTCTTGGCTTCGGTCACGGCGATATGTTCCTTGCCCGAATCGATGACAAACATCGCGCCTGGGATTCCTTTCAGCGGTACGAGTCCTCCGAACATTTCTTCAAGCTTCGCGACTTCCCGGTCAATGAGGAGGCGCTCCTTTTTAGTGTACTTCGCGAGCTCGCCCTTTTCACGTTTTGAAATCAAATCGAGCATTTTGTCGATGCGAGCGCGAATGTTGGCGAAGTTGGTGAGTGAACCCCCAATCCAACGTCCGAAAACGGCCGGCATTCCGAGCTTCGTCGCCCCTTTTTTTATCGCCTCACGCGCTTCATTCTTCCCTCCTACAAACAGAAGTGTTTTGCCAGATTTTGAAAGATTACGTACGAATTCTTCCGCCTCTTGGAGAGAAATCTTTGTCTTTTCAAGGTCGAAAATCTCAACTCCGCTCTTTGCGCCGAAAATAAACGGTGCGGACGTCGGGTGTCTTTTGGAACGGCGATACCCAAAGTGAGCGCCCGCGGAAAACAGGGCGTCAATGATTGGGTCATTCGATATCTGCTTGGTTTCAGTCATGGAAAGAGAGTGTACCAGATTTCCTATTAGGACGCAACCGTGGTTTACGAGGTGGTTTTCTTCTGCAAATCCGCATCGGCCGTTTCAAGCGCTTCGAGTATGGGACCAAGGTTCCCCTCAAATATTGCCGGTATATTATGCCACGACTCCTTGATGCGGTGGTCGGTAATGCGGTCCTGCAAGATATTGTAGGTGCGAATTTTTTCTGAGCGGTCCGCGGTGCCGATTTGTTCTTTACGCACGCCAGCATACTGTTTCGCCTCCTTTTCTTCCTTCATAATCTCAAGCTTTGAGAGGAGGATACCCATCGCCTTCTCGCGATTTCTTCCCTGGCTACGCTCCGAAGTACATCGGACTACGATACCACTTGGCCTGTGTGTGAGACGTACAGCAGTTTCCACTTTATTGACGTTTTGTCCACCGGCACCGCCGGAACGAGAAAATTCAATCTCAATATCCGACAATGGCACTTCAAGGCTCGCTTTTTTGCGAATCGGGAGAATAGCGACGGAAGCGGTCGATGTGTGTACACGTCCCGATTTCTCGGTGTCGGGTACCCGCTGAATGCGATGCACACCCGTTTCGAATCGAAGTGCCTTGTACGCCCCTTTTCCGTTGATTTCAAATGATGCTTCACGGTATCCGCCGATGGAGGTCGTGGATTCGTCCACCACGACGAACGACCAGCCGACCCTCGCGGCATAGGTTTTGTACATATCGGCGAGCTTACGCGCGAAGAGCGCCGCTTCTTCGCCCCCCACGCCTGCGCGCACTTCAAGCACGAGCTCGTTCGGAAACGCATCTTCGGCCTCTTCTTCCTTGAGGAGGTTTTCAATTTGAGTTTTCAGCGTCGCCTTCTGCGCTTCAAGGTTTTCGAGTTCTTTTTTCACAAGCTCGGCCATAGTCGGGTCCCCCGCGAGCATGGCTTTAATCTCCTCTTCTTCTTTGAGGAGCCGTTCTAAGCTTTCGGCAAGATAGGCCGTTTTGTGGTTTGCTTTGTATTTTTCTAAATCCATTTTTGAAATAGCCAATCACCAAACACCAAGCTCCAAACAAAAACCAATTATCAAATTCCGAAATTGCTTTGCGTCTGAGTTTTGTGTTATTGAAATTTGTTTGGTTATTGTATCTTGGTTATTGGTGATTAACCAAGACAGAAAAACCGGTCGGTATAGGAGAGCCGGTGGCTAGTAAATCGAAAGGTACACTACGCCTTCTTCGTAGTCTTCTTCGCGGCACTTTTTGCCTGCTTCGCCTTGAAGCGGTCGATGCGTCCGGCGGTGTCGACGGTTCGGTCGGTGCCGGTATAGAACGGGTGACACTGGCTACAAATTTCAACGCTTAGTTCTGACTGCGTGGACCCCATGGTGAAAATCGCCCCGCAGGCGCAGGTCGCTTTGGCTTCGGTATAGAATTTTGGGTGGATGTCTTTTTTCATCCCCTCAACCCTATCAGAAAGGCCGAAAATTGACAAATGGCGCGAAATCCGTAACGTGGAGGGTTGGACCTTTGAAGTTTATGCAAACACTCGAAATCCTCCCCCCTGCGACGAAAATCTGGGTCGTCATTGACCCTGACGAACTTGAAAAACAATGGCCCCACGTATCTCCTGAAATTCGAAAGGGTCTAAGTGATACGGGTAAACCGGTTATGTATGAGGATGTTACACTCAGCTTCGTCTTTTTCCCGATAAAGAAGATGTTCGGACTCGGGATACTCGTCCATGAGTTTCCTACAGAAACTCCTTTCAAAGTAGCGGAATTTGTTTCGGATTGCAGCTCCGCGCGCGCCGATGTCATTTGGGCGCTCAAAGGATTGGGTCTCAAAAAATTTGAAGAACACGTCGGGCTCTTCCCGCTCTAACAGAGCGTCACCATCTCGAAAACTCCGTGGCCCCCGCACGGTGTTTTTTTATACAAAGAAAAAGGGCCCCCGTGCAAGCACAGTGGACCCTCGTGAAAACCGACAAACCAAATCTACCGATGAAGGTTGAAGAACCTTAATCCCACCGTAAGCTTCGAAAGCAAGTTGCGAAGCTCGTTGATAGACTTTCCTTGAAACTCGGAAGTGTTGAACAACCTGAATCCCATCCCCGTATTTCCCGGACCCCAAAAGATGTCCGGTTCGTTAACGAAGAAGTGCGCTCCCGGAATACTCCATTCCACTTGGTTTCCTTTTACCGCCACCGGTGACTTAAAGGTGACGAGGCAGAAGAAACCTTCCCCAAGCGTGAAGTAGGACATCTCCGCAACTTCCGGAACTGAAAGCTCGTCAACCACCATTGGTGGCTCCGACGGAACAACCGGCACTACAACTCCCCCTCCTCCGCCACCGCCCCCCGAAGAAGCTGGCGCAGTGATGGTAAAGGAGCTTGAATGTGCGGTACCAAGAGGTGTCTCCGTGTTCGGATAGTCAGGTGAAATCAGGAGGCTATAATCACTTCCTGCCGGCATATCTAACGGGATTGTCCAGGTGTAACTTCCAGTCGCAAGGTTGTAATCAGTTGCAAGACCTTCTACACCGACGGGGTTATACGGACCATTCGGATAGGTCGCCCCTTTATTAAGCTGAATGGCAACCTTGACCGGACGCGGATAGTTTCTTGTGGAGTAGCTGATCGTGACCTTCTGACCGGCCACAAATGTCTCCCCACCGTTTGGAGACACCACTTTCACGACCGGATCGGTCGTAAAGGTATCAATGTCCGAGCCTGTATCGCCCGGTGCCGCTCCGTTACCCCAAGTGAGTTGTACTTGCGGGTGCCACGGTGAGCTGAAGCTTGAGACGTTGACGAATATCTCCAGCGCGCCGACTTTAAATGACCCCTCATAACCCGACAGAATGCCCCCCGAAGAAATGGTCGCACCCTTTGGAATAAGTGGCACGGCAATCGCCTCACT